>PMOH01000382.1 GCA_003161515.1 Deltaproteobacteria bacterium | reverse complement strand
GAATTCAGCGCAGTAGATTCGCGTCACGCCCAAATTATCTCAAAGCTAAAACGCAGCTTCGCCTGAGAGATCAAGAGAGGTTAGGGGTTAGGTTGCTTGCTCATCTCGCGACGCAGCGGATAGTCCACGACAATCGCCCGCCCGTCCGTGACCGCTCTCACAAAATGAAGCGTGTCCGGCGGCACGATCGCGACGCATCCCGGGCCCGCGATTTGCTTCTTTCCGCCGATCGTCACTTCGAGTTGCCCCTCAATCACGTTCCAAACTTCCTCATTCGCATGCGAGTGCTCATGGATCGACGACCCCGCCGCAAACACATAGTGCCCGAAGGTCATGCTCTCCGAATCGAAGTACTTTCCTTTCCATCCGGGAAGCCGCTCGATTGTCTTCAACTCATTAGTGTCGATGAAAGGCATCGTGTTATCTCCGCAATTGCGTCTGATATCTATCTTAACCGCTTGCCGAAGCAGAAGTTACGGTAGCAGGGGGTCTGGTTTGAGCCCGATTTTCCGATCATAATACTCGATCACCCCGTTTTCAGGGGAATAGGGTCATTTGCATGGGATTAGTGGTTCAAAAATACGGCGGCACCTCGGTCGGCTCGATCGAACGAATCAAGGCGGTCGCCGATCGCGTTTTGCGATCGCGCGACGGCGGAAATCGGATCGTCGTGGTCGTGTCCGCGATGGCGGGCGAGACTAATCGTCTGTTCCAGCTCGCCTCCGAACTCAGCGAATCGCCGAGCGCGCGAGAGACCGACGTGCTGGTCGCGACCGGAGAGCAAGTCTCTGCCGCCCTGCTCGCGATCCGCTTGCAGTCGATGGGCCATCCGACGGTTTCTTTTCTCGCATTTCAGATGAACCTGACCACTGACTCAAATCACGGCCGCGCGCGAATCAAATCCGTGCAATGCGATCGCGTGATGCGCTCGCTCGACGACGGGATGATTGTCGTCGTCGCCGGATATCAAGGCGTCAATCCCAATGGCGATATCACGACGCTTGGCCGCGGCGCATCCGACCTGACCGCTGTCGCGCTCGCAGCGGCTCTGAAAGCCGACGCGTGCGAAATCTACACTGACGTGGACGGCGTCTATACCGCCGATCCCAACGTCTGCCCCAAAGCAAAAAAACTCGGGCGCATCTCCTACGACGAGATGCTCGAGATGGCGGGGCTCGGCGCCAAGGTCCTGCAAACCCGTTCGGTAGAACTCGCCCGCCGCTACAACGTGCCGCTCGTCGTCCGCTCCAGCTTCGGTGAAGCCGAGGGGACGTGGGTCGGACAAGAGGATCATCTGATGGAGGACGTGCTCGTCTCGGGCGTAACGCTCGACCAGAACCAAAGCAAGATAACCGTCGCTGGCGTCGAGGATCGGCCCGGGCTCGCGGCGAAAATTTTCAGCCCGATCGCGCACGCGGGAATCGTCGTCGACATGATTATCCAGAATGCCAGCGCCGACGGCCGCACCGACATGACGTTTACGATCGGACGCGAAGATCTGAAGCGCGCGCTCGAAATCGTCGAGCGTACCGCCAAAGAAATCGGCGCTGCAGGGGTGCGGCACAACGATCAGGTCGCCAAAGTCTCGGTCGTCGGCGTCGGCATGCGCACCCATTCGGGCGTCGCCTCCACCATGTTCGAGGTGCTCGCGACCGAACGAATTAATATCGAGATGATTTCGACCTCGGAAATTAAAGTGTCGGTCGTAGTCAATTCGAAATACGGCGAGCTCGCGATGCGTGCGTTGCACGACGCGTTTATCAACGGCGGCGGCGAGCATAACGCCGCGGTGCGGGAGTCAGTTTGAGTCCGATGGCGGATGCAAAGCATATCCAGGTTTACGACACCACGTTGCGTGACGGGTGCCAGTCCGAGGACGTCTCGCTGACGGTCGAGGACAAGGTTTCGATTGCCGAGCGGCTCGACGATCTCGGTTTCGATTACATCGAGGGCGGATGGCCGGGCTCGAACGATCGCGACGCGGCGTTCTTCAAAGAGATCAAGAAGATAAAAATTCGTCACGCCAAGATCGCGGCCTTCGGCTCGACCCGCCGCTCGGGAGTCCGCGCCTCAGCCGATCGCAATCTCCAATTGCTGCTCCGCACCGGCACCCAGGTCGCGACCGTGGTCGGCAAGACTTGGGATATGCATGTGCGCGAGGCGCTCAGGATTCCGCTCAACGAAAATCTCGAAATTCTCAATGACACGATCGCGTTCCTGAAAAAGAATTTCGACGAGGCGATTTTCGACGCCGAGCATTTCTTCGACGGCTATTTTCACAATCCAGAGTACGCGCTCGCCTGCCTGAAGGCAGTCGACGACGCCGGCGTTACACTGATCGCGCTATGCGATACCAACGGCGGACGCTTGCCGCATGAAATCGAGGCCGCCGTCACGGCGGCGCGGGCTGCGGTGAATTGTCCGATTGGAATTCACTGCCACAACGACTCCGAAGTCGCAGTCGCCAACAGTCTCGCCGGTGTAAAGGCCGGCGCGACGCAAGTGCAGGGCACGATCAACGGCTTCGGCGAGCGATGCGGTAACGCGAATCTCGTCTCGGTCGTCGCCAACCTGCAGCTCAAGCTCGGCTACCATTGCGTGCCGCCCGCGAAGCTTAAAACGATGCGCGAGGTCTCGACCCTGGTGTACGAGCTCGCCAACATCACGCCGTTCGCGCGCCAGCCTTACGTCGGCCGCAGTGCGTTCGCGCACAAGGGCGGCTTGCACGTATCGGGAATCCAGCGCAACACCGCGACTTACGAGCACATCGATCCTGCGCTGCTCGGCAACGATCGCCGCGTCCTGCTCTCCGAGCTCTCCGGCCGCGCCAACATCGTGTACAAGGCCAAGGAGTTCGGCCTCGAGATCGATTCGGCCAGCGACGACAAGATCGGCGCGCTGCTCGACGAGCTCAAGCGCCTCGAAGGCGCCGGCTACACCTTCGACGGTGCCGACGCGTCGTTCGAGCTGCTGATGCTGCGGACGCTCGGCCTCGTCAAGGAACATTTCAACTTCGTCAGCTTCCGCGTGTTCGACGACAAGTGGCACGAGGATCGCGCGCCGTTCAGCGAAGCGGTCGTCGTGCTCGAAGGCCCCGACGGCGTGCGCACGCGCAACTCCGCGATCGGCAACGGCCCCGTCAACGCGCTCGATTCGGCGCTGCGCGCTGCGCTGTTGCCGTACTATCCCAATCTCGAGGCGATGCAGCTGGTCGATTACAAAGTTCGCGTACTCGACAACGGCGCCGGCACCGAAGCGCGCGTCCGCGTGCTGATCGAATCTACCGACGGCAAGCGCCGATGGGGCACCGTGGGATTGTCGAGCAACGTCGTCGAGGCGAGTTGGCAGGCGCTGGTTGACTCGGTCGAATACAAGCTGCACAAGGATAATGTGAAGCCGCGCGCGAAAGCGGCGGCCGGAAAACAAAACGGATCGCGTCCGCGGTCGTCCAAATCCGCGGAGAACAGCCACGCCGCCCATCCAAAGGCCTGACTCGCGGCGGTCGCAAAAGAGGTACGTGCCATGGGTGTTCTGAGCCGAATGAGGGAAGACATCCAGTCGATCTTCGACCGCGACCCCGCCGCGCGCTCTACGATCGAAGTCGTGCTCCTGTATCCCGGCCTCCACGCCATCTGGCATTACCGCGTCGCACATTGGCTCTGGGAGCACCAGTGCAAGTTTCTCGGCCGCTTCGTCAGTGAGATCGCGCGCTTCATCACTGGAATCGAAATCCATCCCGGCGCGAAAATCGGCCGCCGCCTGTTCATCGATCACGGGATGGGGATCGTGATGGGCGAGACCGTGGAAATCGGCGACGACGTTCTCCTCTACCAGGGCGTCACCCTCGGCGGCACCAGCCTCAAGAAAGAAAAGCGGCATCCGACCCTCGAGGATCACGTGATGGTCAGTGCGGGCGCGTCGGTGATCGGCCCGGTGCGAATCGGCGAGGGCAGTCGTATCGGCGCCGGCGCCGTGGTCGTGTCGTCGTCGCCGCCGTGGTCAACCGTCGTGGGAATTCCGGGAAAGGTGATCGAGGGCGACAACCCTCGCCACGACGTGATGGATCTCGATCACGCCAAGCTGCCCGATCCGGTCGCGCGCGCGATGGGCAATCTGATCGAGAAACTCAACCGGATGGGTGTGCGCATGGAAGAAATCGAGGAGCGCCAGGACTGCCTCGAAGACAAAGTCAGCGAGCACCATCCGCCGACCCCCGACCGCATCCTCGCCAACAAGGGCTAGCAACAACGCCAGCCCTCCTCGGCCAGAACTCTCTACAATCTAGCTCTTCTTCTGATGCGGCGTGCCCAGGTACGGGAACTCCTTGAGCGTGTCGCTGTGCGGCTTGAGTCCGCTCGGCGGACATTCATTCTTAGTGAGGAACGCGAGCCGGTAATCGATCACGTCGTCGAGGAAAGTGCGGCCGTTGGGATACTTTGCCGGCTTCGACGGATTCAACGTCATCACATCGGGCAGCGTCCCTTCCTTATCGATCGCCGCGATCGCTTCCTCGCGCGTGTAATTCCCCGTATGTCCCATCAGATGCACGAACTGATCGATCCAACGCTTGCGATCGTTCACCGGCTCGCTCGCGTTGTATTCCAGCTTGGTATCGTCGGTGTTGAAGAAGCTGCTGACTGACGGATGACCCGCGCGATCGACGTGTAGCAGCTTGCCGTCCTGCCGCACGCTGCATCGTCCCCAAATATGTACTTCGGCGCGCTTCAGAGCCAGCTCGCTCGTCGGCAGCTCGACCGCCGTCGAGAACACGTTCGCGGTTGTATTCGAATCCACCCCGGTCCACGGCGACTTGCCGCCAAGGGTCGCGAGGTGAGGTTCGGTGAAGTTCCGTTTCCCCCGGATATCGAACAGCGCCTTGATTCCGTCGAAGTCGAAAAAGAACGCGTCGCTGCGACTGCCGGCAAAGAATGTGTAATCACCCGCCTTGACGATATTGGGCTTGGGCCCGAACGAGACCTCCGCATCGCTGACGATCTTCTTCCCGACCGCCTCAACCGAACGCGACTCAGTGCCTTTCGCCAGAAATACGTTGAACGTCTGCTTGCCGTTTTGCGGCTTCGAAAACACGTAGCTGATCGCGATATCCGTCAGCAAATCACCATCGTTGTCGATATTGAGGCGGTAGATCGCGTCCGGATGAAGCGCGTCAGCATTCGGATTTGCATTGAGAATGATCACCGTCCGCGACGAATCCTTTGGCGACTGAAACGCGTAGAGATCGCACAGGTCGAGACGTTGGTCGCCAAGCGGCGGTCCGAGACTGAGTCCGGTAAAATGGTTCGACATTTGTTTTCTCCTTTGAATCGAAGATTGGGAAGTCCGGCAAAAATCGTAACAAAGGGCCGATCTCTTGTCGCGTGACTTTTTCGATCAAGTCAGAGCTTATGTCCGAAGCCCGCGCCCATCTCGTATTCATTCGGACTCTCAATCATCTGACCGCTCAAAATTCGCTCGAAACCAAACGGCGTCAGATCAACCGTCGTGCTGCTACCGGTCAAAATCAGCTCGCTCATCGACGCGCCAACCTGTGGCGCAGTCTTGAATCCCGTCCCGCTGAAACCCGCCGCGACAAACAGCCCCTCGACAGTAGGTACGCGGCCCATCACGGCGCGCGCGTCCGGGCTGACGTCGTAAATTCCTGCGTGACCGCGCGAGTAGGGCGCATCGGCCATCGCGGGGATCCTTTTCGCAAGCCGCTCGCGCACCGCCGCGACGAAGGCGTCGTCGTTGGCCTCGCGAAAATCGTCGGGATTCGCCTCTGCCTCGGCGCGCCAACCACCCAAACCAGCCAGCGTGAGATCGTCTCCATGCGGTCGAAAATAGCTGCCCGCGATCGTATCTATATAGATGCAGTGTTTCAGTTGAGGAGGGCGCTTGAAAAATGCGATCTGCGCACGCTCGCTCTTGATCCCAATCTTCACGCCGATCGGCGCAAGCAGCACGTCCGTCCACGGCCCTGCGACGATGCACACCGCGTCAGCCTCGTGAACGTGTCCCGAAGCATCCACGACGCCCGTCGCGCGCCCGCCGCGATCCACGATTCTCGCGACCGGCGTATTCGTCGAAAACTCCGCCCCGTGACGTTTCGCCGCAGCTGCCATCGCCTCGGTTGTCGCGACTGGATCAGCGTACCCGCTATGTGGCTCGAACGCGGCGATCGCGACATCATCGACGAATGCGTGAGGCTCGAGCTTCTGTAGCGTTGCCGGAGTCACAACTTCAGTATCGATGCCGACGCGCTGCAGCATCGCGACGTTAGTGCGCAGACGCGCCGCATTGCGCTCGCCGACCACCACCGCGAAACCAGTCTCGACGAAACCGCATCGCCCGCCGACCATCTCGCCCCAGTTCACGAAGTAGCGATGGCTCTTCCAGGCCAGCTCCGCTT
>PMOH01000406.1 GCA_003161515.1 Deltaproteobacteria bacterium | reverse complement strand
GTCAGTCCGAGCTTGAGCGCGGCATCCCCTGCGCGACGATTCTCCTCGATCGAGTTTTGGCCGTTCAACACTTCGACCGCGCCGAGCGCCGCACCATGGCGGCTTAGCAGCGCGTCGAGCCGCGACCCGTATCCTGAGTCGCGAAACGGATGCGCCGGTATTGCCACGCCGCCCTCGTGATACAGCACCTCGATCAGGCTGTCGCTTTTGAGCATTCGCGCCGTGAGATCGAATCGTCGCATCACTTCGCCGTTCACCCCGAACAGCAGCAGATGACCGAGGTCGGTGTCGGCCTCAATCCCCTTGAAGATGGCGATTTGAAATCGCGCCGCGAGCTCCGCGTACCGCGCGCCGACGTCGGCATCGCTCGGGAACAGCCGATGCTCGGTGAAGCAAATCGCGCCGAGACCGCGTCCCGAATTCTTCGCGAACTCGAGATATTGCTCCGCCGCGACATTCGAGTCCGACGAAAGCTTGGTGTGGACGTGCAGGTCGGCGATCATCAAGCGATGCTACGGCTCGGCGAAGAAGTTATCGCGCACCTGGAGATGGTCTTCGATCGAGAAAATTCGCGCGACCAGGAAAATCTGCGTCTGTACCATCAGACGGTCGGCCTCCGTTGGCACCATCCCCCACAAGATGATCGTGTCACCTTCCATTTTGAAATGCACCGAGTTGTAGCCCTGCGCATTTAGCGCCTGCCGCAGCGCGACTTCGCGCGGCTCCGTATGCGCAGGTTCGGGCGGACCCGCTGGCACGGGCGCATCAGGGTTCGGCACATCGGGATTCGGCATCGCGGGAACCGAACCGTAGTCGGGTCCCGTGTCACCATCGGACGGCTGAGGTTGCGACGAATGAAAAATCAGGTATCCGATCAGAAAAAATCCGCCGATCACCAGCGCCATCGCTCGCCCGGGATGCCGCCGGCGACGACGCTCTTGAAAAATCGGGCCCGGAAATTCGCGCGGCGATGCAACGTCGTCGAGCACGATCGTCTGAGCGTCATGCGCGCCGCGATCCGCCGGCGTTTGCAGCCGTCCGGTCACGTCCGCAGCGCAGAAAGAACAAAAGTTCGAATCCATCGGGATGCTGCGGCCGCATCGCGGGCACTGAGTGTCGATCGCGTTGCTGAGCATCGTCGGCGCCGACGCATGCTGCTCTTTTGATTTGACCCCGCTTAGCGGCAGCCTCATTTGCGGCCGCGCCGGCGACAAAGTGCGCGGCGGCATCGTGATAGGCGTTCCCGACTTGATCGCCAACAGCCGCTGCCGAAATTCCGGCGCATCGGCCATCCGCAAAGCCACGTCGTACTTGAGCGCCTGATCGACCAGCTCGCAAAGCGCGGGCGTAACGTCAGGACATAGCGAACGCAACGGCGGAAAACTGAATGGCGGCTCGAGCGCGGGATCGCGACCCGACAGCGCATGATGCATCGTGGCGCCCAGCGCGTACAGGTCAGATTTGAACTCGACCTTGCCGCGATATTGCTCGGGCGGCGCGTAGCCTTGCGTGCCGATCATCGTGGCGTTGCTCAAGGGCTGGAACAGTCGCGCGATTCCGAAGTCGATCAGCTTGACCTGCTCCGACGGCGTCAGCATCACGTTCGACGGCTTCAGATCGCGATAGATCACCGGCGGTTCCAGGTTATGCAAATACTCGAGCGTGTCGAGCACTTGCAGCGCCACCTCGATCACTTCGCTCTCGGGCAGCTTGCCCCCGGCGCTCTGAAGCTTTTGCTCGAGCGTTATCCCGTCGATGTACTCCATCACGAGATAGTGATGGTTCTGATCGCTGAAGCGATCGAACACGCGCGGGATATGCTCGTTGCTCAGTTGCGCGAGCATGTCGGCCTCGCGCTGAAACGCCGCGACCGCCTGCTTCTGAGTTTCGGGGCTGGTGAAAGTATCGACCATCTCGGCCAGCGCGCACTGGCGCGACGCCAGCCGCAGGTCCTCGGCGAGATAGACGAGTTTCATCCCGCCGCCACCGAGCGGCCTGGTCACGCGGTAACGTCCGCCGACGATTGTGTTGGGCGCAATCATCCCTACGATCAGAATCTAACCACTACACACTTTTATAGCAGCCCGACGCGTCTTAGGGATCATCGCGCCAGCATGTCTTCGCGAAGCGTGCCCGAGAAGGCCGCATTGGCGGCGCATATAAGATGAATCAGGATGCCGAATGGCGGCCCCATTCCGTACGCTATCGACACGAAAAAAAACCACATGATCCCTTTGAAGGGCCGTCCGCGGTAGATGTGGCCGACGCCCGGGACGATGCTGAGCACGAGGGCCAGCACCGGGTTGAATCCCGAATTTCTGGACAGCAATGGGAACCGTGTCACCGGCGCGCCGCACGATTTGCAAAAGCTGGCTTCGGCGACCACGATCGGCGCACCGCATCGCGAACAGAAGCTCGGCTTTTCGAAATCAGCGTCAGCCACGGAAGGTAAACTGCGCGTCGCCGAAGCGTACGGCCTCGCCATCGTTCACGCGCGTGGGTTCGGTCACGCGCCGATTGCCGACGAACGTCCCGTTCTGGCTGTTAAGATCGCGCACCACGAATGAGCCGTTGGAATTTTCGATACTCGCATGATGCCGCGAGATCGAGGAATCGCTGACTACGATTTCATTGTCGAGCGCGCGCCCCACGTGGGTAACCGCTCCGGCGCGCACCGGATACGCCTGTCCGGACGCGTCGATCAGGCTCGGCCCATCGACCTTGGCATTTGCTCCCGCCAGCCGCGTCGCGATATGCGCCGGATTTACCGCGTCGGTGGCGAGCGATGCCTGATAGCGCGCGGGCGCCGATGTCCCGCGCAAGTGGAACATCATTTCGTAGCCGCCGATGTTGATTCGATCGCCGTCGTGCAGATCGACGGTTTCGACTCGCTTGCCGTTGACGAAGGTGCCTTCCTGCACCGCCAGATTTTTGATCACGTAGTCGGCGCCGCGCCGTTCGATCACCGCATGCCGCTGTTGCACGGTCTGATCGCCAAACAGACCGACTGGATTTTCCTCGGCGCGCCCAATCGTCGCGCGCACGCCTTCGATTCGATACTGGCGTCCGCGCAGGCGTCCTTGCTCGACCGTGACCCACGCGGCCTTCGTCAGCTCCTGCACCAACCCGATGAATAATCCGATCGCCAGCCCGGTAACCGCTTCGCCAAAAAATCGCGACGCGAGCCCGCCGCCGACGAGCGCGCCGATTAAATCAAACGCGATTCCGCCGACTGCTCCGCCCACGAGTCCGCCCACCGCTCCCTTGGGAACGTTGTCCATCGTGAGCGTAGCCAATCCCACGCCGGCGCCCACCAGCGCTCCGTCGATTGCCCATCCGAGCAGTCTTGCGATTATGAGAACTACGATCGAGCCGGAGACGAGCTCGCCGTTCGGACTGAAGCCGACGCCGCCCGCCTGCAGGACCAGGTTGAAGACATAGTTCCCGAGAAACGTGGAGAGCAACGAGAGCAGCGCGCAGATCACGAAGCCGCGGATGAATCGGCGCTGGGACTCCGGCGTCATGCGTACGTCGGAAGTATCAACCGCCGTAATGAACCCGCCGATCGCACCTGCCGCAATTGCCGCGGATAAGTAGTACGCGATCAAATCGCCAGTCGTCTGCGCTTGCCCAAGATGCGAGTTGTGCGAAGCGAGCTCGACGGGCAGCCATCCGATCGCGCCGCCACAAAGGCCCGCAAGCGCCTTGTACGTCAGTTCGCGCCGGTTCAGAGAATCGCTTTTCAGCAGTGTTAGAGGTGAGTTCACGACGCCCTCGGCAGCAGCATCCAGGTTAGAAATATAATAGCCCGCAGCCGCGCGCCGGAAAACGCCGTCCTCAAACGGCATGCAATCAGTACGCTGCTCCCTCTGTATTGCCCCCTCCTTACAAAAACCGGCATCATCGCCAAACCATGAGCATCGAAAATCTCGTCACTGAAAAGTTCGGCCCACTTCAGGGCGTGAAAATCGTATCGACCGGGACCTTGATTGCGCAGCCGTTCGCCGCGGAACTGGCGGCCGAAATGGGCACGGAAGTTATCCAAATCGAGCGCCCCGGAATCGGCGACGTCGGATGGCGCAATATCGGCATCAGGCTCACGACCAGGGACGGCAAGTCGAACGTCGCGACGACCTGGATCCAGGAACGCCGCAATGTTTTCTGCATCTCGCTGGATCTGTCGAAGCCGCGCGGCCGCGAGATTTTTTTGAAGCTCATCGCGCGCGCCGATATCTGGATGGAAAGCTCGAAGCCCGGCACCTACCAGAAGTGGGGCCTCGACGACGCGTCGATGTGGAAGCTCAATCCGAAGTTGGTGATCACTCACGTCTCCGGCTTCGGGCAAAGCGGCGATCCCGACTACGTCCATCGCGCGTCGTACGACGTCGTTGGGCAGGCAGTCGGCGGCATGATGAGCCAGACTGGCTTTCCCGATCCGATCCCGCCGACGCGCGCCGCGCCGTGGACCGGCGACTACATTACTGCGCTGTTCACGCTGTGGTCGTCGCTCGCCGGCCTGACTTATGCACGCACGACTGGTAAGGGTCAGTCGATCGACGTAGCGCAGTACGAAGCGATTCACAAAACGCTGGGCGGCACGATGGTTGAGTATTTCCAGAACGGCATCGTGCGCGAGCGCTCCGGAAATCGCGCGCAAGGCTTCCAGCCGCTCGACAGTTTTCAGG
Source organism: Deltaproteobacteria bacterium (assembly GCA_003161515.1). Classification (GTDB taxonomy): domain Bacteria; phylum Desulfobacterota; class Binatia; order Binatales; family Binataceae; genus Binatus. Next base: position 6,974 of record PMOH01000406.1, on the reverse strand, counting down.
CTTCCGACGGATGGGTCGTGATGGGCGCGATCGGCGACGTGTATTCACGGATGCTGCGCGTGATCGGACTCGAACCCGCCGACCCGAAATGGGAAACGGCGCGTACGCAACTCGAATCGATCGAAGGAATCGAATTCGACGCGATCCTGCGCGGATGGATTTCCGAGCGCACCGTGAAGGACGTTGTAACGGCAATGGCCGCCGCCAACGTCCCGTGCTCGCCAATCATGACCAGCAAGGACATCGCCGAAGACCCGCAATACAGTGCGCGCGGAATGCACGTCGAATGGGAAGACGAGCAGGTGGGCAAGGTCAAGGGCATCGGCGTCGCGCCAAAATTTTCGCTGACGCCGGGACGAATCGTGCGCGGCTCCGTGCCGCTCGGCCACGACAACGATCGCATCTATCGCGAGATGCTCGGCGTCAGCGCGGACGATCTCGAATCACTCCGCCGCGACAAAGTGATCTAGCTGGCGACTTTCGCCATGAAGGTTTCGACCGATTTCCCGAATGCATGCTCATCCGGGTAACGCCCCAAGTCCAGAATGAAATATGTCGCGCCGGCTTCCTTCTCAGCCGCGACTTTTGCACGCGCCGCCGCAGTGTCGTCGAGCTTGAGCCCTCGCCGCACGATGATCTCAGGAACCGCGCGTCCGGCTGCGAGCGCACTCGCATGTAATTCTTCAACTTTTGCTTTAAGTTCTGCCGCGGGCAGCATCGGATGCCATCCATCGCCGAATTTGACCGCGCGAGTCATCGCAGCCGGTCCGTTGCCTCCAATCCAGATGATCGGCCGGCGCGGTCTCGGCAGGAAAACGAACGACGGAAACTGCACGAGCTTTCCGTGATACGCGCCCGGCACATCAGCGCTGAACAGATGATGGATCACGTTGAGCGTTTCATTGGTAATCGCGCCACGACGGCGATACTCCGCGCCGAGAGCCTCGAACTCGGGCTTCATCCATCCGACACCGATTCCGAGAATCATTCGCTCGCCCGACAACTCCTGGATCGTCGCGACCTGCTTCGCCGTCAACACCGCGGGGCGATAAGGAACGACCAGGACTGAAACGCCGAGACGGATTTTCTCGGTCGCGCCGGCGATGAAGGCCAGCGTCGCGAGCACGTCGAGATAGCGGCCGCCGCTGCCTTCGGTCTGGTCGGGTGGGATGCATAAATGGTCGGAAAGAAAGAGTCCGTCGAAGCCGGCTTGCTCCGCGATTCGTACGCAAGCGCGAATCGTCGTGCGGTTGGATTGCGGACCCATGTTGCGGATTGCGATTCCAAACTTCATCGCGATTCCTCCGGCGAGATCACTGATTCTGAAAAAGACTGGCAAGCGTGCGCGCATCCAGTCAAACTACTCGGCGGCCATTAGGAGGCGACAAACGCGTGGGCCGTCCATCTGCAAAGCAGCGCAAGCCTTATAATCTCGATGCGATCCTCGACGTGGCGGTCGGCGTTTTCCGCGAGCGCGGTTACGACGGCAGCACGCTCGACGACGTCGCGCGTGCGGCGGGAATCACCAAGGCCAGCATCTACTATCACGTTCGCAGCAAGGAAGAGTTGCTGGCGCGCGGCGTCGGCCGCGCGCTCGACGCGCTGTTCGCAGTGCTCGACGAGCGTCCCGCCAAGCGGGGCCGCGCGGTGGCGCGCCTCAGATACATCGTGCATCGCACGATCGAAACCACCGTCGATCAACTGCCAGAGGTGGCGCTGCTGCTGCGCGTGCGCGGCAATACTCCCGTCGAGCGCCGAATCATGGAACGGCGGCGCGCGTTTGACCATCTGATCGCCCGCTTGATGCGCAACGCGCAGCGCCAGGGCGACTTGCGCGCCGACGTCGAGCCGCGACTGGCGACCCGGCTGCTGTTCGGGATGCTTAACTCGATCACCGAATGGTACCGGACGGGCGGCGACCTCGATGCGCCCGAAGTGGCAGAGGCGATCTTCCGGATTGCATTCGAAGGGATGGAGCAGGGCGCTAAGCGCCGCTCTTTGACAAATCAACCGAATGGTAGGTAGATTTATATTAGGAGACAAACCGCGATGAGCGAATTTGAAATTCCGGAAGGCGGCCTGATCGAGGCGCCCGCCGTTGCCCAGCCCAATATCTTTCCGATCGAATGGCGATGCGAGACACCGAAGCTCGCGGAAATTTACGAGCGCGCCAAGCGCGAAGGCTTCAATCCCGCCGACATCAACTGGAGCGATCTCTCGCCCGAGGCGTGGAGCGATGACGAGAAGGTCGCGATCATGTACTGGTGGGCGCTGCTCTCCAACTTCGATTCGTCGGGACCGGCGGTGTTCGCGCGCGCGACGATTCACGCATGGGAGATGCACGAGGAAGATCCGGTCCGCAAATGCTTCTTCTCGATCACCCGCGACGAGACCAATCACGAAGAAACCTGCCAGCGCGTGATCCAACGCCTGGTGCCGAACGGTCCGCAAGGCTTTACGCCCAGGAGCGAGCTGCAGCGCGTCGCGCTCAACAATATCGGCTGGCTCTACCATAACGGCGGCCGCTACTGGACCGGTTACAATCGCGCGATCGATCGTTATCCGCTCGCCGTGATCTTCACCTCGTTCATGATGGGCGAAGTGGCGTCCTCGACCCTGTTCCACGGCATGGCGCACGCCACGACGCATCCGGTGTTCCGCGAAATCTTCACGAAGATCGGACGCGACGAGGCTCGCCATCTGCAGATCTGCATCAACCTGCTCGAGAAGGAGTGGCCCGGCCTCACCGACGAGCACAAGACCTTCATCACCAAGCAGCTTCGCGCCGGATTCGTGTTCCTCTCGATGGTGCTGTGGGAGCCACCGGCACAGTTCTGGGATTTGCCCGGCTATTTTCTGCACAACCATCGAATCTTGTTGCGCACGGCGCGCGAGGCGGGACTCGGAATCCTCACCTATGAGCAGCAGGCCGACAACTGGCGGCTCGCGATCGCGCGCGTGCGCAAGCTGGTCGAGCGATGGGACATCCAGTTCCCCGCGATTCCCGAACTTGATATTGAGGGAGTGGACGTCGGCGACATCACCGCCGAGGACATTATCCCGGTATTTTAGCAAATTCAGAGGCCACCAATATGAGCGTCGATTTGTCGGTCGAAAACGGTCTCGCGGAAATTGTTCTCAACCGGCCCGACAAGATGAACGCGTTGAACGACGCGATGGTGGCCGAACTCAGCGGATGCCTCGAGCGCGCGGCGTCGCATGGCGTTCGCGCGATGATGATTCGCGGTGAGGGCACGGCATTCTGCGCGGGCCGCGACCTCGCCGACGCGCATCCGGGCGACGAAGACGCAGAAGCGATCATCGAGACAACGTTCAACCCGCTGATCAAACGAATCGTCGCATTCCCCGCGCCGACTTTTGCCGCAGTTCACGGCGCGTGCCTCGGAGTGGGCCTCGGACTCGCGCTCGGATGCGACGTCGTCTATATCGCCGACGACGCGAAGATCGGATCGCCGTTCGCACGAATCGGCGCAGTGCTCGACTCGGGCGGCCATTCGTTTTTCGTCTCGCGCCTCGGGACGCATCGCGCACTTGAGCTGATCTACACCGGCCGTCTGTTGTCGGGCACCGAGGCCGCGCAAATGGGACTCGTGAATCGCTCCATGCCGAAAGATTCGTTGATCGCCGAGACGCGCAAGATAGCGGCACAGGTCGCGCAAGGTCCGACTGCCGCGTTCATGCAATCAAAGCGTCTGGTGCGCCGCATCGACGAAGAGGCGATGGGCCTGTTCGCCGTCCTGAAGTGCGAAGCCCAGGCGCAAGGCGCGGCGGGTCGCACCGCGGATTACAAGGAAGGCATCACGGCCTTCCAGCAAAAGCGTACGCCAAAGTTCCAGGGAAAATAGGCAGGAATACTCATGCAAGAGAAAATTAAAGTTGGTTTCCAGGCGTTTGTTTCCGACGGGAGCGAGGAGTTTGGCGCTGTTCGCCAGGTCGCGCCGGGCGGCCGGCCCGAGCTGGTGATCTACGTCGAGAATGCCGGTGACTTCACGGTGCCAATCAGCGCGGTCGAAGCTGTGCACTCGGAGAAGGTCGTATTTAACTGCGCCAAGCTCGATCGGAAGCTCCGCAATGCGATCGGACACGCGCACGACAGCGAGAAGCCCGGCGCTTAGCGTACGCCTCCGGAAGCGGGGACCTGGGACAGGAGATATACGAGTCCCTCCGAGATTGTCGGGTGCGGGAAGATCGCGTCGCGCAACAGTGTGTAGGGCATTCGCGCGAGCATCGCAGTCTGGACGGCGGCCATCAGTTCGCTTGCTTCGACGCCGAACGCGGTGAAGCCCAGGATCTCGTCGTTGCGCGCGCCGATCAGCATTTTCATGAAGCCGCGCGGCTCCGCAATCGTGTGAGTGCGCAGCACATTCGCCATCGGCAATTTTTCGATGCGGTATTCGATTTTGTCGCGCTTCGCCTCGGACTCGTTGCGTCCGACTCGCGCCAGCTCCGGATCGGTGAACATACAGAACGGCACCAGCCGATCCTTCGTGGTTCGATTGCCGCCCCTCAAGTTGTCACGCACGACGCGGAAGTCGTGGTACGCGACGTGTGTGAATTGCGGACTGCCGGCGCAATCGCCCATCGCCCAAACGTTGGTAGCGGTCGTCTCCAGCCGGTCGTTGACCTTGATATAGCTATGCTCGTTAAGTTCGACGCCGGCTTGCTCCAATCCGATTCCTTTCGTATTCGGCGTCCGTCCGGTGGCCACGAGGAGATCGGTGCCTTCGATCGTCCGTTCACCGGGACCGTCTTTTGCGCGAACCCGAACCTCCTTGCCTGATTGTCCCTCGACCCGAGTGACATGAGTTCCGAGCAACACTTCGATTCCCTCGTCGTGAAACAGATCAAGGAGCGCTGCACCAACGTCGGGATCTTCCCGGTCGGCGAGTTGCGCGCCTTGTTCAATCACGGTCACGTCCGATCCGAACCGCCGGATCGCCTGGGCCAGTTCGAGCCCGATGTAACCTCCGCCGATCACGATGAGGTGGCCTGGCAGACGATCGAGATCGAGCAACTCGATATGTGTCATCGGGTTAGCTGCGGCGAGTCCGGGAACATTGGGCATGGCCGAGCGCGATCCCAGGTCCAGGAACACACGTTCGCCAACGATCCGTCGAGTGCCGCCATCGTTGAGCGTGACTTCAACGGTTTTCGGCGCGACGAACCGTCCTTCACCCATGATCAGTTCTATTCCAGCGTCCGCGGTACGCTTGGCGTGGAACTGATGTTCCGCTTCGACCATCTTGCGCTTGCGATCCTGAACGCCCGTCATGTTGATTCGGAGCTGATCCATCTCGAGTCCGAATTCCGCGCCGCGCCGCGCCAGTGACGCTACTCTTGCGGAGTAGATCACGTTCTTGCTCGGCAGACACGCGACATTCGGGCACGAGCCGCCGAGCAGCCTCCGCTCGACCATCGCAGTGCGATGACCCTCATCGGCCATCGTCCAGGCGGTCCACTTGCCGGCTTCTCCGCTTCCCAGGATTAGAATTTCGAATTTTTCTGCGTCAGGCATTGGCCCATCTCCTTGGTGGATAATGCACCCACCAACCCTTCCCATATGGGAAGGGCACGATCATGGACAGGGCAAGGATCAGCGGGCGGCGGCTGACGATGGGATCGGGGCCGGATCCTTGAGCGGCTCCGTGTTCCATTTTTTCAGCTCGGGCAATACATACTTGGCGAAACATTTGATGCTGCGCTCGGCGTCTTCGTAAGGCATCCCTCCGAAACTGAAATTGAAAAACACACCGTTGGCCTCGATCGTGTCGCGGACGAAGGCGCACTTCTCGATCACCTGGTCGGGCGTGCCCCACGGCATCAGCATCGCAAAGTCGCGTGCGGCAACGTCGGGACCGGTCTTTTTGATGAACTTGCTGACGTTGCTGTAGAACTCGTAGCCCTTCTTGGTGCCGAACTCGGGCGACGTCATCTCGTAATGCTTCATGACGGTGTGGTAGTTGGCGGCGATCCATTTCATCGCGAGCTCTTCGGCGCGGTCCTTGTTTTCGTCGACGACGCAGAAGCCGCCGGAGAGCGGTTTTGGTATCGGCGCGGCGCCGTTAACCTCGCGCCAGACCTTGTGGTAAACCTCGAAATCTTTTTTGACCGCCTCCCAAGGCTTTTGCGGAATCACCAGCAGCCCGACTCCCAGCTTCGCCATTATCGGCATCGACTCAGGTGAGACTGCGGCGGCGTATGCGCGGCCCTTGAATGAACGCGCGGGGCGCGGACGAATCTCACGGCGCGGCTGACGGGTGAATTTCCCGCCTTCCATGTAACCGTTTTCGAGCGCGTTCAAAACCAGCTCGGCGTATTCGACGAACAGACTGCGACCTTCGTTCTGATCGATGCGGAAGCCGTCGTACTCGATGCGCGCGAGGCCGCGGCCGAGACCGAGAATCACGCGTCCGTTGGAAACGTGATCGAGCAGCGCGACCTGCTCAGCGACGCGAATCGGATCGTGCCACGGCAGTACGACGACGCCCGATCCGAGCTTTATGTGCGTGGTGCGGCCGGCCATGTAGGAGAGGAATTGCAGCACGTCGGGGCACATCGTGTAGTCGTCGAAGTGATGCTCGACGCCCCAGATGGAATCGAAGCCGAGCGGCTCAGCCATCTCGGCGAGGCGAAGCTCGTTGCGATAAACCTCGGCGTCGGGAAGTGCGTTATCGGGATTCTGGAAAACTGCGCCGTAGCCAACGTGCATGATGTGAGCCTCCTGCGAGGGATTTATGAGTCATAGATCGGAGTTGGGAGGATGTACAGGCATTGAGCTGGATCCTTGCGCCCTCACCCGCGCGGAGCGCGACCTCTCCCGGAGGGAGAGGTGAGACTTACGCGCGGCGGCTTGAGGTTCTGGTTTCGACCAGGCGGCGGGCGGCTTCGCCGATTGTGCCTGCTCGGTGCCATCGCGAGTACTCCTCGACAGTCAGGCCGTGCGCGAGCTCCAA
>PMOH01000251.1 GCA_003161515.1 Deltaproteobacteria bacterium | reverse complement strand
GTGATTGCCGCCTCCGCAAGCTTTTCCATGTGCACGTCGAGCGAGGTGAAGATGCGCAAACCCTCGCCGTTCAGCACTTGCGGCGGATATCGCTCGGCCAGTTCCTTCTTGACGAAATCGACGAAGTAGGGCGCGTCGTTACCCTCGGCATAAACTTCGCGCGCATGCAGCGGCTCGCTGACCGCCGCGTCATAAGCGCTTTTGTCGATGTATCCATCCTCAAGCATCGCGGCCAGCACCTCGTCGCGTCGCGGCCGCGCGGCGTCCGGATGATGCAACGGATTCAGCCGGTTGGGCGAGCTGATCAGCCCCGCGATAGTAGCCATTTCGCCAATAGTCAGATCGCGCGGCTCCTTCGAGAAGTAATACTCACTTGCTTCCCAGACGCCGTATATACCTTCCTGCCCGCGCTGGCCCAGGTAGATATCGTTAATATAGTTTTCGAGGATTTCGTCCTTGGAGTAATCGCGCTCCGCGATGTACGCCATCATCGCTTCCTTGAGCTTGCGCTTGTAGCTGCGCTCGCGCGTCAGGAAAAAATTCTTCATCAGCTGTTGCGTGAGCGTCGATCCACCCTGGCGCACGTGACCCGAATGGAAATCGATGTACGCGGCCTTGATGGTGCGGACGATATCGACGCCGTGATGCTCGTAGAAGCGATGATCCTCCGCGGCCAGGATCGCATTGATCATCGTCGGAGGAATCTGCCCGAGGCGCACGAGCCGGCGCTGCTCCCATTCGCCCTCGAAGATGCCGCTGATGAGTTCGGGTTCCAGCTCGATCGAGAAGATCGGTTTGTGCGTCACCGGATCGGACATCGAGTCGATCGCTTCGCCCTTGAGAGTAATCTCGACAAGTTCGCCGCCGAAGTTGCTATACGGGTACGCGAAGCTGTGCAGAAAAATGTCGAGCTTGCTGGACTTGCGGTCAAAGCTATATTCGCCGCGAGTCGAGACCTTGCCGGGATCGACGGGATGATAATTCAGGCGCGCCAGTCGCTCGAAGAAACCGAGGTCTTCAAGATTCTGCCCGGGGTAAATGAGTATCGAATCTGAAAAAATGCGCGAGGGGATGTTCCAACGCTTTCCTGAAAAACGCGCGACGACTTCATTTTCGAGCTGATGGTAATAGCTGAAAAACAGCCACAGGGTCGGCGGCACCGCGAACAAAATGAGCGCGCCCACGCCAATCAGCGCGAATTTCAGGATTCGTTTCGGGGACATCCTGTGCGTCCCCGAATCAGGCCTCCGGCTTGACGGTCACGTAGATCGTATTGTCGCCGCGCCTGACCAGCAGCAGGACGATTTTGCCCTTGCTGGTCGTCTTGAGCGCGGCCTGATACGCGCCAACGTCCTTGACCACCGCGCGATTGACTTCGAGGATCACGTCGCGCGCGCGCAGGCCCGCCTCGTCGGCGCGGCTGCCCGGCTGGACCGACGAAATCACTACCCCGCCAGGCGCATCGAGACCGAGTTCCTTGGCCAGATCGGCGCTGAGATCCTTGACGTGCAGGCCGAACGGCGAGACGGCGCCGAGGTCGGGCTTCGCGGATTTTTCTTCAGACGCGAGGATTTCAGGCTCGCGCGACTGCGTAATCGTGACCGGCAGATCGAGCGTCTGCTTGTCGCGAATCACTTTGAGAATTCCTTTGTGGCCGAGGTCGGTGCGGCCGACCAGCAACGGCAACTCGCGCGAGTCATCGACTGGCTGATTGTCGAACGCAACGATCACGTCGCCGCGCTTGACCCCGGCTGCCTTGGCCGGCCCGTCGTCGAGCACCTTTGCAACCAGCGCGCCGCGCGAGTCCGCAAGTCCGAGCGACTCCGCCAGCTCCGGCGTAACTTTCTGGATGTACACGCCGAGCCATCCGCGCACGACTTTGCCCGAGCTCTTCAGTTGCGGCAGCTCTTCCTTGACCAGGTCGATTGGCACCGCAAATCCGATTCCCATGCTGGCGCCGGTGTGCGTGTAGATTGCGCAATTGACGCCGATCACGTTGCCGCGCAGATCGATCAGCGGGCCGCCCGAGTTGCCGGGATTTATCGACGCGTCGGTCTGGATAAAGTCCTCATAGTTGCCCGGGATGAAGCGCCCCTTGGCGCTCACGATTCCCGCCGTCACCGAATGATCGAAGCCGAATGGATTTCCGATCGCCATCACCCATTCGCCGACGCGCAAGTCCTCGGAGTTGCCCAGCGGCGCGACCGCGAGGTCATGCTTCGCGTCGATCTTGAGCAGCGCGATGTCGCTCTTGTCGTCATGCCCGACAATCTTCGCGATGTACTCGCGGCCGTCCTGCGTGGTGACCGTGACCTTGCCCGGGCTGTCCACGACATGCTCGTTGGTCAGGACGTAACCGTCCTTGGTGATGATGAAACCGCTGCCGAGCGCCTTGGCGTGCGGGGTCCCGCCGAATTCTTCCAACGGACCCTGCGAGTGCGGCTGGAGCGGACTATGCGGCGAGTCTTCCGGCGATTCTTCGCTGGCGGCTGGTTCGTCGGCTTCGTCGGTCGAAATGTTCACGACGGCGGGGCTGAGCTTGGCGGCGAGATCGACGAAGTCCGGCATCGTCTGCGCTTTCGGCGCATTCGCCGGATCGATCAACTCGGTCCAGAAGTGCGCGGGTGCAGGCGGCGCCGAATCCGCCGCGCGGGCTTGCATGCGCGAGGTCGTAAAAGTCAGAGTTGCCGCGAAAATCGCGACGCCGGTAAACGCGATAGGTCGAAAAAACTTATTCGTCATGTGTGATTAATACGACGACCGCCGCTCAACGGTTCGGCTGTCTCGCCAATTCAACGTACTTCATTTGCAAACCGGAAAGAATCTCTTTCAGCATCGCTTGTTCGTGGGCGTCGAGATTTCCACGAGTCTTGTCGCGCAACATTATGATGATATCGATCATCTGCTGCGCCAACACCAGGTCATTCGTCACCTGGCCGCTGTTCGGGTCGGGGATTTCGCCGAGCGCCGCCAGCGCCTGCTCGGACAGGCTCCACAGAAATGCGGCGAAGGTCAGCTCGGGCGGCGGTTCCTTTGATTGCTGCTGGCTCGCCGCGGGATTCGACGCGGCCGCTTGCGGTTTCGACGCCGTCTCCGACGCGCTCGCACTGGGTTTGGATTTTATGTCGATCGATTCGCTGCTCGGCGACGCCGGTTCTTCGGCGCCTTCCTTGGTCTCGCCTTCGGCGGAGAAGCGTCGGCGATCCTGAACTTTGAATCCGCGCTTGTCGTCCTGTTCTTCCGTCGGCATCAGTATCTCAACCTTGCGCAACCTGTCCCGACGTCGACATCTGCTCCAGCCGATGGATTCGCTCCTCGATCGGCGGATGAGTCGAGAACAGCCGCGAGATTCCCGCCGCGCTCAGCGGATTCACGATGAACATGTGAGCCGTCGCGGGGCTGGCGTCCAGCGGCATCCGCTCGTTGGCGGCTTCGAGTTTGCGCAGCGCGCTCGCCAGGTACAGCGGATTGTGCGTGAGCTTGGCGCCGCTCGCGTCGGCCTGGTATTCACGCGTGCGCGAAATCGCAAGCTGGATTAGCGTCGCGGCGATTGGCGCGAGGATGCCGGCGATCAGCAATCCCGCGATGCCGCCTTCTTCATCGTCGCGATTGCCCAGACCGAAAATCGCGCCCCATCGAATCATCGTGCCGATCATCATCACCGCGCCCGCGAGCGTCGCCGCGATCGAGCTGGTCAAAATATCGTGATTGGTCACGTGCGAGAGTTCGTGGCCGATGACGCCCTTCAACTCCTCGCGCGTGCAGATGCGCATGATGCCGCGCGTCACGGCGACGGCGGCATGATGCACGTTGCGGCCGGTCGCGAACGCGTTGGGCGTGTCGGAGTCGATGAGGTAGAGGCGCGGCATCGGGATTCCCGCCGAATGCGCCAGCTCGTTGACGATCGAGTAGAGCTCGGGCGCCGACGACGCGTCGAGTTCCTGCGCCCCGTACGCGCGCAGCACGATCTTGTCGGAGAACCAGTAGCTGAAGAAGTTCATCACCGCGGCGATGAAGAAAAAGATTACGACGCCGTGCCGGCCTCCAATCAGGCCGCCAATCGCCATCAGCAACCCCGTCATCAACCCCAGCAGCAGCGTCGTTTTGAGGAAGCTCATAGCTAGCAGTCTATTATCTTTGCCGCCGCTCTACAAATTTCAACAAAGCGGTAGCAACTTCGCGAGTCTCGACCGAATCGATTGGCTCACGCCTAAGAATGTCGATCTGTCCAGACCCAACCGGACGCCATCGCACAGGATCAGTCGGCCCGAAAATCACCACTCCCGACGCGCCGACCGCCGCCGCAAGATGCGCCACCCCCGAATCATTGGCGACGAAAGCTGACGCGACACTCGCGATAGCAGCAACCGTCGGCAAATCGAGATCCTTGAGAACGGGAACCCCAGCCGCGCGAAAGATCGGTTCGATAGACGCCTCAGCAGGCCCGAGCACGACAACGGCCGAATGCCGTGCGTCATCGGACGTTGCTGATAGTGGCGCGGGCGGCCCTGCCCGCGGGCTCCTTGAGTCATTCAGAGCGGAGTCCGCGGCGCGAAGAATCCCGGATCTCTTCGTAAGCATCGACACCAACGCCGCGAACCTATCCGCCGGCCAATTCTTACCGGGACTCCCGCTACCAGGAAAAATCACAACGAGATTCGAAACGTCGCATTTCGATTCGGCCAGCGCGCGCGCCGCCGCCGCCAAATCATCGGCCGTCGGTTCGAGCCGCGCATCCAGCATCGATGCGCCCTCGCCGACAGCCCTCAAATAACCCTCCGACACATGCCCCTCGCCAGATGGCCTGAACGAATGAAACGAAACCTCCGCATCCGTCGCCGCCGCCAGCCGCCCGCGAAAACGACCATCGTCAGAAGCGAAGAACGAATAGATACGATCGAACTCGCCAAAAAATCGCCGCGCATCGCCCGACGTTTGATCCGCAAACAACTCCCCAACCTCGCGCGCATCGATAGAATGCGCACGCGCCACAACACTCCTCCCCGCAACAAGCCGCGCCAACTCAAACCGCGCCATCAACTCAACCGACGCCCCAGGATGCCGCCGCGATATCGCAGCAAGCGTCGGCATCAAGCACATCAGATCGCCCAGCGCCCCCGGAAAAATAACCAGCACGCGCCGAATCTCAGCGGACCTCATCGGGACAGCGTATCACTCTGATGTGAAACCCACCGTGGGTTTCACGCTTCCTTGTGCAGGGGTGACCCCTGCACCCAGTGACCAGTGAAAAGAAATCGCAAAATGGCGAGGCCGCCCTTTCGCTCTGAGGTTCTTTTTCCTGTGTCATTCCGTCTTTGTGTCATTCTAGAGCGAAGCGAAGAATCCCGGCTCTTTCTTTGTGTCGTGATGACCGGCCGCTGCGCCCTCCGATACCTCGCCCCAGTTAGGATGTTGCGTTCCGCGCGACTTTTTATTCACCTCTCCCACTTCGTTGTGGGAGAGGTCGCGCCGCAAGGCGCGGGTGAGGGGGAGCTTTCACGGGAGAGGCGGCCGGCCNNCGGTAGGTGAGGGTTCTGCGATCACATCACAGAGCCTAGCTAGTTCACTTTTTGTGTCATTCACAGCTCCGCGAAGAATCCCGAATCCAGCGCGCGCAATGGCGGTCATTCTTAGCGAAGAGGCCGAAAATGGCGCTCTGCTGTTGAGGTTTTCACAAAAATGTTTCACGTGAAACGTAGTTTAGTTGGTGATTATCCGGATGTTGACACGCTACCGTCATGCCCGTATTTTAGGCATGACGTGACAGGCCCGCCTCCGCCTACGGACAGATACGGTTATTGCTGCACGAGCCGTCTTCGATGCTGGAAACGTCGCTGTGAATCGAATCCACATCCGACTGAATCGAACTCACGTCGGATTCGATTGAGCTGATACCCGACTGGATCGAATCAATGTCGTACAAAAGTACGAGCAGGTAGATCACGATAGCGGAGTACAAGAAAAACCTGCCGACAGAACGCCGCCGCGCACGCCATTTGTCGCTGAGCATTTATTCCCCCCTGAAAGCGAAAGGAAGAAATCTATCCTGAACTTTTGAAGAGCCAGCCAAAGCCAGCGGTCATCACAAACCCGAGAACATCACCACCCAAAATGACGCCAATAATCGAGAGTTCGCCTGTCCCCAACGGCTTAATACAACCCCATGCGTCGGCAACCAGAATCACCAGGCAGACCGCAACCGAAACAACCAGCAAAGGACAGAGCACCCACCAGATCATGCGTTCACGATTCTGGTGGGTGCTGACAGCCAAAGCCTCTTCCAGATTGGTAACGTAGTCCTCTGGCTTGAGGCGTACTTTTTCGCTGCTGCTCACGCAGCAGATCGCACCTCTGATAAAATGGGCATTTCTAGTTCCTTAAAGGAATCGCGGCGCTCATCTACGGACGCGATAACGCGGCCAGCTTTCCTTTCTTTGATCGCCCACATCAAAAGCGTCAACGCGCCGTTGATGAATTCCTTTTTGGTGGAGACGTGAAGTTCGCGCATGGTCGCTTCGATTTCCTTCATTTTCTCAACATCAAATTCAATTTGTAGCTTCACGGTAGCCATTGGCGGTTTTCTCCTTTGGAGAGTTTTACTTGCGCTTCCGACCTCGCTTTCGGTCACGCAAATGGTCGCGAAGTTGCTTGATTCGCGACGGTCGGTTCCCTACCGTTACCGGTTCGGTTCCCTTCACGAACTCTTCATTCTCAATTCGCTCCTTCTGACCGTTTCGAGGGAGCTTCCGCGATGGCAATTCCACCCAATCTTCCGCGCTGACCATCTTGATTTTCCTCTTGCCATCGCAAAGCCTCCATCCTGAGTGGTCATCCTATAGGTAGAGTATCCACCTTTTGCCACCCAAGTTTAAGGATAAAGGGACGCGTTGGTGATAAATTTCTACGGCATCATCCTACAACATCGCTTCCAGAGGCGTCTAGTACCTCCAAAAATACTAGTAATTATAGGCACATTTCTTTGAATGAACTCCTCTTGTTGCACAACGTTCAGTTTCGGCGGCTTTGTCTTAAACGTCACATTCACAAGTGCCGCTTGACAAGCAAGCCGCAAATTCTATACTTAAAAGAATCAGCAGGAGTCAAAACAATGATCACAGTTTCGCCAGAACAAGCCCTTGCACTGCGGCAGCTGTACCAACAGTACGAGGCCGAGTATGAGACCACGCTGAAACGGCTCAATGAATTGGCCCCAGTTATGACGAACCTGAGGGGGCTTATTGGCGCCTTTGATTCGGAGGCTGCTGGAGCATCGCATCGGGAGGAGCGGACTCCTCAACCACCGCCACCAGTTGGAGCTATGCCGATGCGCAAGCCGCAGTATCGGGCGATGACGGTCATTGAGGCTGCTCAGCAAATCCTCGACCAAAAGGGAACTCCGATGCACGCTGACGAGATCGTGCGGGCAATATACGAAATTCGAAGTCCCCAAGGCTTCACGGCGGCCAAGAGAAGTGTCGTTTCCGAACTGATCCGAGGGACAAAACGAGGAGTATTCAGGAGGGCGCGAGGAGCAAATCGCTTCGCATCAGCGAGAGAAGAAGATCCGCAGCGTCGGCTTACAAGAGAACTCTCTGCGAACGGGGGTAGAGCCTGAAATGAATTGCGCCGGAGCGTGCTCATGACACGTCCGGCGCATGTCCCGATGCGGTTGACCCGCGTCAAGGTACATAGAGCCATGTTCAATACGTCATAATCAGATCGTAGGCAATAGATACTAGCAATTAACGTTTGTTTCCCGCAGGGCTGAGCGTTCCACGCTTGGCCCTCGGTCGTTTTGATTTGGGTTTCTCGATTTTTTCTTTCGGTGTCGATACCAGGATTTTCATTAGCTGGTTAAAGTCGAGACCGTTTGACGACATTTCGAGTGATTTGCCCACGCGTCCATTTTACGCTGGGCGTGGGCGGACGGCTACACGCGTGAAAGCAACGCGCGGAAAATATCTGGATCGTTGCGATGGTTGTATCGGAACGTGAATTCGTTCAGGTACAGCGGCAGATAATCCTTGCTCACCTTGTGGTAACTGCCCACAATTCCGCGCTTGAGCAGGCTCCAAAAGCCTTCAATCGTGTTCGTATGAGTCGAGCCGACAACGTATTGATTCTGGGTGTGATTGACAGTCCGATGGACGAAACCGTGCGCGCCGAGATGACGGTAGCCGGGGCTTTCATCGGTCGCCACCAGCGTGACTTTCTGCGAGACGGTTTCTCTAACGAAACTGTCAAACGTATTGAATCCAGCTCCCTCGATCATCTGGCAGACTACGTTTCCCTTTCGGCTGATTGCGCCGATCACCATCGTCTTGCCTACCGTGTTGCCGCGCTTGCCGATACGCTTCGATAGATGTTTGTTGCTGTCCTTTCCGCCGATCCAAGTTTCGTCGGCCTCGACTTCACCGATCAGCTTTTCAAACGTTTCGTTCTTCATCGCCGCGCGGATGCGCGTGCACATATACCACGCGGTTTCGTAGCTGCCGCTGCCAATCTGCTGGTGAATCTGTAGCGCGCTCATTCCCTTCTTGGACTGGCACATCAGGTAGGCGACCTGAAACCACGTCACGAGCGGATATTTGGTGTTCTCGAAAATCGTGCCGGTGATTACGCTGAAGCGATAGCCATTCTTGTTGCACTTCCGGCACTGCCAGTGGAACGGCTTCTTGGCGACCTCGTGCACGTTCGTGTCTTTGCATCGTGCGCAAACGACGCCATTCGGCCATCGCAGGTCACGGATATACGTCTTGCACGCATCTTCGGTAGAGAACATCGCCATCGTCTGCGTGAGCGTGTAGCGCGGCTTTACGGTCGGAGTCTGTGGCGGCTTTTTCTTCTTGTCCATGATGAACGGATGCTAACACGATTTCAGGCTCCGTGTCAACTGCCGGATAATCACCGTTTAGTTCAGGAGAACAAAACACGAATCATTTTAGATTCCGACATTCTGACGCTTTCGATGCTGCAGATGAATTGCCTCGCCCGTTCATGGGGAGCACCCGCGCCTCCGGCGCGGATGAGGGACAAAACTTCAGGATGCCGCCGGAGGCGGCAGCGGCCACCCGATCTAGCCCGAAAACACGAATTTATCGCGTCTCTCGCCTTTGGACAACGGTTGACCGTGGATATATTCGTCTCCTGATCGATAGTCCGGTAGCCTCATATCAGAGGTCGCCGGAGGGGCCGTCGCTTGCTATCCGGCGCACGGGCAGTAATATCGCCGGACAGCAAGATGGCAAAGGTTCCAGTACAGGGCGCAGTGCTCAGGTGGGCACGCGAATTTAGAGGCCTTTCTTTGGACGAGGCGGCTTCTCGGCTTGGTCTAACGGCGAGTGAACTGCAGGAAGTCGAGTCGGGGATTAGGCAGCCGAGCTTAACCCAGTTCGAGAAATTTGGAACTGCTTACCGGCTTCCCAGATGTACGTTATTTCGAAAAACGCCACCTGAGGAACCGCCAAAGCCTACAGACTTCCGGACCATTGGGGGTGTCGGGCATCACGATAGCTTCGATTTTGGTGTAGCTGAAAGCAGAATACGAAGCTTTCAAAGCGTTCTTCGCCTGCTGCGTTTTGAGGATGAAGAATTCCCGCCAGTGGAACTTCGCCACTATGATTTCAACGCAAGTGCCTTCACACAAGGAGGTGCCGAGCGCAACGCAATAGGAGTGTCTGTCGAGGCTCAATTAAGTTGGAAATCTGATGAAGGATTCCGGCGTTGGCGAGCGATAATTGAACACATCGGTATCGCAGTATATCTGCAAAACTTCAGCTTAGACGCAGGGCGAGCATTTAGTTTGTGGGAAAAGGAGGAGCCGCCCGCAATAATCATTAACAAAGCAGACCATAGTCCGAATGCTTGGACCTATAGCTTGGTACATGAGTACGCGCATCTATTAATTCGCAAGCCGGGCCTTTCTGATTTGAATCCGAAAAATCCTATAGAGGCTTTCTGCAATCGATTTGCAGCCGCCTTTCTGATGCCAATCGATGCCCTTAAGCTTGTCCTACCGAGTTGGCCAAATCAGCCGATCAGCTGGGATGTAGGCACCGTTTGGAACGCAGCAGGACGCCTAAAAGTGAGTGCGCAGGCGCTAGCTATACGCTTGGAAGAACTCAACAAAGCGTCGTCTGGGTTTAACCAACTATTTGCTACTAGGGGCAATCCTCGCGCTAAGCCAAGTCCCGATCAAAGGCCGGATTTCGTTCGTACTAGATTGAGCGAACTTGGCGGCTACTATACCGAATCTGTGATAGGGGCTTTAGACCGAGAAGTAATTGATGTAGTGCACGCGTCTCAAGCGCTTGGCTTCAGTCCGAGTCCAAACAGCATGGGAAAAGCGAGAAAATATCTCGATAGGTATCGCGAATTAGCCAGTGTCGAATGAAGATCACAAATATCTCCTCGACACAGATGTTTTCGTTCGTATCTGCGAATTGAAGGAAAGGCAAAAGATATTCGACCGTATAATCAGTATGGCCGCTGCTGGTCGCGTGAACACTATTCGTCAAGTGTTTGGAGAGCTCAAGAAGTGGACGACCGCGCTCGGTATGCTAAAGCCGCATCGCTCGATATTCGAAGTCAAACCAGAAGACCAGTACACGACCGAAGTGCAAGCAGTAATCGACGAGCTAGGGAACAAGGCTCGGTGGTTATGGGAACAAACAGGAACTGGCAACCCGGACCCTGCTGACCCGTGGTTAATCGGAATAGCAAAGACTCTCGGCTATACGGTGGTTACGAATGAAGGCCAGCGAAGGGAGAAGCGGATTCCAGCTGCCTGCAGATTACCTACCATCGATTGTCGATGCATCACTGGCCCCCATTTTTTGGTAGAAGTGGATATTGTCCAAGTAATTAAGCCCGAATGGATCGATACCGACGCGTTTTTCAAGAAGGGCGGATAGAGCGCACGCGCTCTCGGAGCGCATCTTTCGTCTCTCGTTACCGCACGGAAAGGGTATCAAAGCGAGAAGAGAGCGGCGAGCAGCTTCGGCTGGGCAAGGTTTCTGTTTTCGATATTCGCAACCGTTGGATTTTCTGGATAGAATCGCATCCATGCCTATTAGTGTTGCGCGGTCGCCGCTTGAGTTGATTGGGAATACGCCTGTAGTGCGGTTGAACCGCATTCCGGGGAAAGATGATGCTGAGATTTGGGCCAAGCTCGAGAATTTTAATCCTGGGGGGAGTGTCAAAGATCGGATTTGTCTCGCGATGATTGAGGCGGCGGAGAAGGCTGGGACGCTCAAACCCGGTAGTACTATCGTCGAGCCGACCTCGGGGAATACCGGGATTGGGCTGGCGTTGGTGGCGGCGGTCAAGGGCTACAAGCTTATCCTGACGATGCCCGACACCATGAGCGAAGAGCGGCGGTCGCTGCTGGTGGCTTACGGGGCGAAGCTGGTGCTGACGCCGGATACGCGCGGGATGCATGGCGCGATCGCGAAGGCCGAGGAGTTGTGCCGCGAGAATCCCGGCTACTTTATGCCGCAGCAGTTCAGCAACAGCGCCAATCCCGATATCCATTATCGATGCACCGGGCCCGAGTTGCTCCAACAGTTCAAACGCATCGACGCGTTCGTTGCGGGCGTCGGGACCGGCGGGACAATCACCGGCGCCGGGCATTACCTGCGCGAGCATCTTGATAAAAAAGTGCTGATCGTCGCGGTCGAGCCGAAGAATTCGCCGGTGTTGTCGGGCGGCGAGCCGGGCTTCCATAAGATTCAGGGGATTGGCGCCGGGTTCGTGCCGACCAATCTCGACACCAAGGTTTATGATGAGATAATCCCGGTCAGCGACGAGGATGCGACGCTTTTCTCGCGACGGCTCGCGCGCGAGGAGGGGCTGCTGGTCGGGATCTCGTCGGGGGCGCATTGCTGCGCGGCGTTGCAGGTGGCCAAGCGGCTCGGCAAGGGCAATATCGTGGTCGTGGTTTTCTGCGATACTGGCGAGCGGTATTTGACGACGGATCTTTTCCAGGCCGAGGGGATTTAGATAAGGCGGAAGAGAACCGGGATTCTTCGCTTCGCTCTGAATGACACAAGGATGGATGTAACGGAAAATCTTGACGCGAAGCTGGGGCGGATGCGGGCGATATTTGCGCCGATGAGCAGTCTTATCGTCGCGTTTTCCGGCGGGGTCGATTCCACCTTTGTGCTGAGGGTTGCGCATGAGGTGCTCGGCGGTTCGGTGCTCGCGCTGACTACGACTTCGCCGACGATGCCTGATGAGGATCGCGAGTCGGCGCTGGCGATGGCGCGGCTGATCGGGGCGCGGCATCTCGTCGTCGAATCCAACGAGCTCGAGATTCCCGGCTACTCGGCTAATCCGATTAACCGATGCTACCTGTGCAAGCACAACCTGTTCACGGTTTGCGAGGCGAAGGCCGCAGAGCTGGGTATCGACGAGATTGTCGATGGCCTCAATCTCGACGACCTGCATGACTATCGGCCGGGGATGCAGGCGGCCAGCGAAAAACGCGTGCGCCATCCGCTGGTCGAAGCCGAGATGACCAAGGCCGACGTGCGCGAGTTGTCGCGCGCGATGGGATTGCCGACGTGGGATCGGCCGGCGTCACCGTGTTTGTCGTCGCGGTTTCCATACGGCACCGAGATAACAGTCGAGGGCCTCAGGCGAGTGTCGGAGGGCGAGAAGCTGCTCCATTCGATGGGCTTTGCGATTGCGCGCGTGCGGTACCATGGCGAGGTCGCGCGGCTCGAGCTCGAGCAAAGCGAGATCGCGCGCGTGTTCGAGCCCGCAGTGCGCGAGACGCTCGATCGCGAGTTCAAAAAGATCGGGTTTCGATTTGTCGCGATCGATCTGAAGGGCTTTCGCTCCGGATCGCTCAACGAAGGCTTGATCACGAATGAATCAAAGCCGGCGGCCGATCCTCGCCCGCGCGATTCAGCCTGAGCATA
>PMOH01000060.1 GCA_003161515.1 Deltaproteobacteria bacterium | reverse complement strand
CCGCTGCTGGCCGGCCCGCCGCCTATCCTCAACATGGGCCCGATGACGTTTGCGCTGGTGGCGCGCTACGCCGATGTCACCGCCGCGCTTCGCGACCATGAGCACTTATCGAGCGTCGGGCCGCCGCCACCGCCGCAGGCATATCAGGGACGCTTCGCCGGCTCGCGCAATATGTTGGGTTCCGATCCGCCGCAGCACTCGCGACTGCGCCGGCTGGTGTCGCGTGATTTCACGCCGCGGCGAATCCGCGAGCTCGAGCCGCGAATCCGCGAGATCGCAAAGNNCTGCCGGTCACGGTAATCGCCGAGATGCTCGGTGTGCCGCCGGAGCTCAACGCGAAATTCAAGCATTGGTCGGACACGATCATTGGCGGCGACAATAATGTTCCCGGCGCTCCGCAGCCGCCCGAATCCATCCGCGCGATCGACGAACTCGGCGACTACTTCACCGCCGAGATCGAAAAGCGCCGCTCGAATCCCGGACCCGACCTGGTCAGCGCCCTGGTCGCCGCGCACGACGAAGGCGAGGTCATGTCGGCGGCGGATCTCCTGAGTTTCGTGACGTTGCTGCTGGTTGCAGGCAACGAGACGACGACCAATCTGATCGGCAACGGCATGCTCGCGCTCGGACGCCATCCGGATCAACTCGATGCGCTCAAGCGCGACCCTTCGATGCTCCCGCGCGCGATTGAAGAAATGCTCCGTTACGACGGTCCGGTGCAATCGACAGTGCGATTCACCAAAGAACCCGTGCAGCTCGGAGGAACCGAGATTCCCGCCGGCGCATTCGCAATGATGATCGTCGCTGCGGCAGATCGCGATCCTGCGCAATTCAAAAATCCTGAAAAGTTCGACATCACGCGCGATCCCAACGAACACGTCGCGTTCGGCGAGGGGATCCACTTCTGCATCGGCGCGCCGCTAGCTCGGATGGAGGCGCGCATCGCGTTCGAGGCGATGCTCGAGCGCTTCCCGCAGCTCAGACTTAAAGATCCCGCAATCAAACCGACCTACAAAGGATCGTATTTTTTGCGCGGTCTCGAATCATTGCCACTCGCCATCGACTAAATCCCGATGAACGATCCCGCAGTCATACTCGAGCCCGAAACCGGTCCGCAGCTTGAAGAAGCGGATCGCAAAAGCATCCACCTCGGCATGCTCGGCCGCACGCCTCCGTTCACCAAGCGCCAGCGCCGCGTTTTCTGGATTGCCTCGACCGCGGGATTTTTCGACCAGTACGATCGCGCGCTGCTGAGTCTCGCGCTCAAGCAAATCC
Organism: Deltaproteobacteria bacterium; assembly: GCA_003161515.1. GTDB lineage: Bacteria > Desulfobacterota > Binatia > Binatales > Binataceae > Binatus. Next base: position 3,906 of record PMOH01000060.1, on the reverse strand, counting down.
AGGCCGGCCTCAAAATCGCGGAATCGCAGCTGGGCTCGGTGCTCTCCATCATCCGGCTCGGCTACCTTCTTTCGTTGCTGATGACTCCGTTTGCCGACGTCTTCGGACGCCGCCGCCTGCTGCTCTACACGGTCTTCGGTTACACCATCTTCACCGGCCTCATCGCGATTGCGCCCGACGCTCGCGCCTTCGTCGCATTTGAAATAATTGCGCGCGCGTTCGCCGGCGCCGAAGCCGCGATCGCGATGGTGATTGTCGCCGAGGAAGTCGACGCAGCCTATCGCGGATGGGCAATTGGATTGCTCGGCGCGGTGTCGAACATTGGCTACGGCCTGGCCGCGATCGTGTTCGCGTTTATAAACGTCATTCCTTACGGATGGCGCGGGCTGTACGCGATTGCGCTGCTGCCGCTAGTGCTGATCATCCCGCTTCGTCGCTCGCTGCCTGAAAGCGCGCGCTTCGAGAAAGAGAAACTCGAAGGTCTGCGGCCAATGAAGATCTGGGAGCCGCTCGCTCAGCTGTACAACGCATACCCGCGACGCCTTATCACGATGCTGTCGATCGCGTTCCTGGGCTCGATGGGCGGCAACGCTGCCGGCTTCCTCTTTCCGAAGTTTCTGCAGGAGAGGCATCATTGGTCGCCGGGCAACGTCACGTCGCTTGTCCTGTTTGGTGGAGCGCTCGGAATATTGGGCGCGATCGTCGCGGGCCGCATGAGCGATCGCTACGGAAGGCGCGTGATGGGCGCAACCTTCCTGTTCCTCTCGCCGGTGCTGACTATCTGGATGTACACGGCGTCGGGATGGTCGATCGTTCCGGCCTGGATCCTGGAAACATTTTTCGACATCGCAGCGGGCACGATCCTCAACGCCTACAGCGCGGAATTGTTCCCGACNNTACAATTTCACCGGCTCGCACGCGCGCGCAGTCTGCTACCTGACCGTTTTCTGGATAATCTCGCCGATGATCATGTGGTTTCTGCCGGAGACCTCGGGCCGCGAGCTCGAAGAGATCTCACCCGAAACGACCTTCACCTGATTTCCCGCGATTCATCGACGCGCTAGATTGCGGCGAACCATGGAAGCAGAGTTGCATCGCCGCGCGCGCATCCGGATAAGCCCGTTCGCATTCGCACTCGTCCTGGTCGCGCTCCTCGGATGCGCGCGCGGTCCATGCGTCTCGATCGTCGGCGCTGACGGCAAGCCGCGCGCTACGGTCGCAGTCGAAGTGGCGAACACCGGGCCGCAGCGCGAGCTCGGCTTGATGTACCGCAAGCATCTCGACGACAACGCCGGAATGATTTTCGTTTTCCCAAACGAGTCGCCGCGGAATTTCTGGATGCACAACACGCCAATCCCGCTCGACATGATTTTCGCCGACGCCAAAGGCGTCGTGACCGGAATCGTCGCCAACGCGGAGCCATACTCCGACAAGCTCCTCGGCGTCGAAGGCAACTCCGAGTACGTATTGGAAGTAAACGCCGGCTTCTGCGCCAAAAACGGAGTCAAGCCCGGCGACCGCCTCGACTTCTCAGGATTCTCGATCCACACTTCGGAATGAGCATCGAGCTTTAAACAATTACTCACACGGAGTAACTTCAGATCATGCGAAAGCGAGTCGTGATTACAACGCCGTTCCCAACTGCGGAAGATTTCGCTGAAACCTACGGCATTTCGAAAACCCAAATGCGCAAACTAACCGCCCTGGCAGACCGAATCCTCGGAAAAGACTTGGTAAAATCTCAACGACCCTCTTTGAAAACGAAGCGCAAACGGAAGGTTAGTGCACGAGCGTGAAGCGACACGTCCCGATCCAAGACTAGGCGCGTGAAACGCAAACGCGCTCGGCAAGAATCCGCATTCCTCAATATCCCATACGACCGGCGCTACGAGTCTCTCTATCTGGCATTCATTGCTGGCATCTGTGCATTCGGTTTAAGGCCTCGAGCGACCATCGAGATTCCCTCTACCAGACGCCGCCTCGAGCGAATCGTCGAGTTGATTCGAGAATCCCGGTATTCGTTTCACGACTTGTCGAGAGTCCAACTTGACCGTCATTCGCCGATAACGCCGCGATTCAATATGCCGTTCGAGTTGGGCTTGGCAGTCGGTTGGGCGCTCGGTGCCAATCCGAAACACGAATGGTTTGTGTTCGAATCCACGCACCATCGACTCGAGAAATCTCTGAGCGACCTTAATGGAACCGATCCGCACGTCCACGACGGTACGGCACATGGTGTACTTCGAGGACTGACAAACGCCCTGAGCCGAAAAATTCATGATCCGAATCTCGCGGAACTCGACGCAATCTATCGCGATCTAAGCAACGCTGCTCGTGAGGTTAGGCTGGAAATGAAGGGCGGCAGCCTGTTCGAAGCCCGCCCGTTCAAGCAGCTGGTGTTTGTTGCACGCCAGTTGGCTCAGGTTCGAATCTCCTCGCTCCGCCCTTAGCGGACCATTTGCAGTGGCTCACGCCGACCGCTTTAACCATCCCCCCACATGCGGTATCTATCTTGCCGTGGCGCGCGACGGGCGCCTTTTTGTTTGCCGTCTATCCAGCTTTAGCGCGGTTGTGACAAATGGGCCTTAAAGAAAATCTCGAACGACTTCAGCAGCTCACTCGCGACGCCGAGGCGGCCGGCGGCGCCGATCGCGTCAAGAAACAGCGCGCGCAAGGACGCATGACCGCGCGCGAGCGCGTCGAGTTCCTCCTCGACCGCGGCTCCTTCGTCGAACTCGACAAGTTCAAGACCCATCGAATCACCGACTTCGATATGGCCGAGAAAAAAATCCCCGGCGACGGCGTCGTGACCGGCTACGGCACGATCGACGGGCGCCAAGTCTGCATCTTCAGCCACGATTTCACGGTCTTCGGCGGCAGCCTGTCGGGCGCGTTCGCGGAGAAGGTCTGCAAGGTGATGGACCTCGCCACGAAGACCGGATGTCCGGTGATCGGGCTCAACGACGGCAGCGGCGCGCGAATCCAGGAAGGCGTCGTGTCGCTGGCAGGTTACGCGGATATTTTTCTGCGCAACGTGATGTCGTCGGGAGTAGTCCCGCAAATTTCCGCAATCATGGGACCGTGTGCGGGCGGCGCGGTGTATTCGCCGGCGATAACCGACTTCATCGTGATGGTGCGCGATACGTCGTACATGTTCCTCACCGGCCCCGACGTGATCAGAGCGGCCACGCACGAAGAAGTCACGATGCAGGAGCTGGGCGGCGCCGATGCGCATAGCCAGAAGTCGGGCGTATGCCATCTCGAGGCCGATGACGATGCCGGCGCGCTTGCGATGATCCGCGAACTGATCTCCTACATGCCGTCGAACAACGTCGAAGACCCGCCGTTCGTCGCGAGCGGTGATGACTCCGCACGAATCGACGCAGCGCTGGATTCAATCGTTCCCGAAAGCCCCAACAAGCCCTACGACATGGGCGAGATCATCCGGCGAGTGGTCGATGACGGTCATTTGCTCGAAGTGCAGAAGGATTACGCGCAGAACATGCTGATTGGGTTTGCGCGGATGGGCGGCTACTCGGTTGGGATCGTGGCCAATCAGCCTTCGTTCCTGGCGGGAGCGCTCGATATCGACGCGTCGGTCAAAGCTGCGCGGTTTGTGCGCTTCTGCGACGCGTTCAACATTCCACTCGTTACGTTCGTCGATGTGCCCGGGTTCCTGCCCGGCACCCAGCAGGAGTTCGCGGGAATTATTCGGCATGGCGCGAAACTGCTCTACGCTTTCTGCGAGGCTACCGTGCCGAAAGTGACGGTGATCACGCGCAAGGCTTACGGAGGCGCGTACGATGTCATGTCGTCGAAGAACATTCGCGGCGATTTCAACTTCGCCTATCCGAGCGCCGAGATCGCGGTGATGGGACCCGAGCAGGCGATCAACATCGTTTTTCG
>PMOH01000323.1:35707-37389 GCA_003161515.1 Deltaproteobacteria bacterium | reverse complement strand
GCTACCTGTCCCGGTAGCGTCTGTCCCGGATGAGTACCAAACCAGAATATGTAGTCGCGCAGCGCGCGGATTTGCGCGTCCTGGTTGCCGCCGAGGATGTCGTCGGGACCGCCCGGATAGAATGACGGCATATGGGTTCCCGGCTGTATCGCCGACGGATTCGCGATCCACTTCAATATCCAGTCCGGATTCAACCGCTGATGCGCCAGCGCTAAATCAGGCGCCCAGCCTGATTCCGGGCCCTCGGGCTTCTTGTCGCCCTGCTGATGGCAGCTGAAGCAGTTGAAGTAATCCTTGGTCATTAGCTTCGCGCCCGCCTGCAGCTCGGCCGGCGCAATCAGGTTGGTGTCGATGAACATATAGGTCACGTTCACGTCCGACAGCGCGGTGAAATAATTTACGATCGTGTCGTCTTCGGCGTTGGTGAAATGGAAAGTCGGCATCCTGATCTTCAGCCACGGACGAATCGGCGTCGGACCCTGCAAGAATGTGAATAGCCACTCGGGTTGTACTTTGGCGCCCTCGCCATTGAGTATTGGCGGCGCAAAGTTGATTTGATCCTCTGAGTAGAAGCGGCGTATGTAGCCGCCGCGATTGTCTATTATATGACAGCCGACGCAGTTGTAGTAATTGACCATTCGCCGGCCACCGACGATTTGCGTCTGATGCTCCGATCCGGGATCGCGATAGCGCTCCTGTACCTTGCCATCGGTCTCGCCGGCGAGGAACACGCGCAGGTTGATGATGTCGGCGTCGTCGAAGTCAAAGTTCGGCATCAACTGCTCGACATCCTTGGTCTGGTAGATGCGCGGGGTCTGAAGTTTGTGGAACGTCCAGTCATTCCACGTCTCGGGAATGTTGGTCTGATTGCCGAAGAAGAGTTCGTCGAGATGCTTGGATCCAAAAGTTGTCAGCTCGACGCCGATGCGCGACTCCTTGTCCATCCCTTCGATCTCATGGCATCCGAAGCATCCATACTTGCGCACCAGCGCTTCGCCTTTCTTGATATTTTCGGGATCCTTGAGCGCAGTTTCGACGCCGGCGTCTTCCTTCTTCTCGCCATGAGTCATCAGGAACGCGGTCAGCGCCTCGGCTTCGTGATCGCTGAGCCGCAACGACGGCATCGCAGTATGCGGTGAAAAGTCGCGCGGATTTTTCAGCCACGTGTAAATCCACGACGCCGAAGTTTTTTCGGCGATTTTGCCAAGGTTCGGCGCAAAGTCCTTAGTGGTGCGCGCTTCGGCTGGCTTGAAGCCCTCGGCAACGCCGACCGGAGCTCCGTATTGATCGGGATCGATCGCGTGGCATCCTTTGCAACCGACCGATTCGAAGAGTCCCTTTCCCTCTTCGACGAATGCCGGGTTCTTGATGTCGGCTTCGAGCGTCGGCAGTTCCGGATGCGCGGTGAGCCAGTCCTTCGAATTCTTAGCCGAGCTGTCCATCAGGAACGCGGCTAGCTGCGTCGCTTGATCAGTTGTGAAATAGAAATTCGGCATCCGCGTGTGCGGCCGGAAGACATGTGGATCGGTGATCCATCGCACGGTCCACGACGGGTCGAGCTTGGCCGACGCGAGTTTCAGGTACGGGCCGATCTTCGGCATGTCTTCGTAGCCCGCGACCAGATGGCATCCCGCGCATCCCATCTGCTGGAACATGCGCTCGCCCTCGACGTAGTTGGCTGC
>PMOH01000323.1:35264-35680 GCA_003161515.1 Deltaproteobacteria bacterium | reverse complement strand
CACGGCGTGCATCCGAGCTTGTCGGGCGGATGCTTCAAAATGATCTGATCGAAGTTCGGATGCGTGCGGAACGGCTCGGGCGCGTTCTCGAAGCCCTTCTTGTCGGCGCCCATATGGCAGCTCTGGCATCGATCGACCCGTGCGATCGCTTCGTCGAAGGCGTTACGGTCAAAGTCGTCGATCGCAGTCTGCTGAATCTTGGGAATCTTCGGATAGCGGAACAGGATGGTCTTGCGGAACTTGACCGGGATCATCCACGAGTCGGCCTTGTCGAAAAAGTCGTCGCGCTTGGCGGTCAGCTTCTTCATCTGCTCGGTCAGGGTGTCGACCTTCGAGTTGAGCGCCTCGATCTGATCCTTCACCGCCTGCAGATTGGCCTTGGCCTTGTCGGAGACGATATTTTCCTGCGCGAGCTC
>PMOH01000323.1:0-35130 GCA_003161515.1 Deltaproteobacteria bacterium | reverse complement strand
AGGCGCTTCTGCTCCTCGGCCGCGTCGTTCATGTACTTGTCGTAGGCCAGGTGATCCCACTGGACTTGATATTGCTTCCACGGGCGGCGCGAGATGTTGTCGTCCCAAATCGACCAGACCGCGCTGACCAGCAGCACCGCTACCATCAGCACGAACAACGCGCTGTAAGATTTTCCTTCTTCGGTGGGATCAAGCCCCGGTCTGCCAGCCATCTGCTCTACCTATTCCTCAACTCGCCGCCGCGCGGCCACCTTCCAGATACTCAGTCGAATAGTCACTCGAATAGTCAGTAGTCATTCGCCGCGCGAAACCCACAGCCCCTCAATAATATAACCGGCCAGAAAAACCAGGATGCCGATGCCGGTGAATTCGTATTCGTGCCCCATCCCGTGCGGTTGCGTGATGCCGACGTAAAGCGCGAACCCGACGTCGGCGAGTCCGAGCGCCTGCAATACTTTGGCGAGGATGAACACGGGGTCGTCGCGGCCACGTCAGATGTTAATCCAGGGCGTAACCAGGATGTACTTGATGTTGAGCGCGTGCCGCAAAGCCATCTTGATGAACACGCCGGCCATCGCGATCAGCAGAAATCCCGTGATGCCGAAGCGCACTGGTCCCCACTTCTCGAGAATCTCGGGACCGCCGCCGGGAAACGCGGACCACGGATCGCCCGCGGGCCGCGCTCGTATCCAGAAATACAAGACCGCGTAGCCGACCACGAAGTAGCCGCCTATCAGGAACAATCCGAAGAGCGCCGACGCCAGGTAGTCGCGGAAGCCGAACATGTACGGCAGATCGACGTTGGTCAGCGCCTCGACCAGGTGCGGATCCCAAACCTGGCCGGGCCAGAACCAGTTCCAGCCGGGGCCGCGGAAAAACGTGCCGATGATGATGAACGAGACCCACAAAATGTGGAAGCCGATGAAGAACGACATGATCTCGAAAAATCGTTCTTTCAGCGTGTAGTAGCCGTTGCCCTTCGGATTGATGTCGAGATACGGGATCAGCATCAGGCCGACGATGATGAAGCTCGGCAGCACGACGCCGGCGTACCACGGGTCGAAGAACACGAGCATTTCCTGCAAGCCGAGGAAGTACCACGGCGCTTTCGACGGATTCGGCGTGCGCGTCGGATTCGACGGCTGCTCGAGCGGCGCGTTGAGCAGCAGCGACCACACCGTCAATACGATGATGACCAGCAGCGTCATCAGGAATTCGTTGCGCACCAGGAACGGCCAGGTGTGCAGCTTCTCCTCGACGCCGCCACCCGCCTTTTTGATCGGGACTTCGATACGCTTGCCGGGGGCCGCCGGCGGAGTCCGCGACGCAGATCCCGCGCCCGCACCGGCTGCGCGCATCACGATGCCGCCTTCGTTACCTTCAGGGCTTGCCATGATTAATCCCTTAGTGAGGCGCCTTGTCCTCGTCGTCGCTCCACGGTTCCGGCGCTGCCAGCACGTACATCAGATATAGCAAGAGCAGCATGCCGATCGGCACCGACAGCACGCGCACAATTCCCTGGTGCAAAAACCACGAAAATACGTCTCCCATCTCCGCCTCGACCCCTGCCTAGAGCGGCCCCGACATGCCGTCGCGGCGGATTCGCCAGAAATGCACCGCCATGAAGATACTCGCGATCAACGGAAAAAATATGCAGTGCAAGATGTAGAAGCGCAGCAGCGTATGCGGTCCGATTTCTGCGCCGCCGAAAATAAATGCGCGCGCGTCGTACACCGGATTCACGCCGAGCACTTCATGGAACGGGCCGCCATGCCCAAGCAGCGGCGTCGCGCGCGCCATGTTCGATCCGACCGTCACCGCCCAGATGGAAAGTTGATCCCACGGCAGCAGGTATCCGGTGAACGACAGCAACAGCGTCAGCACCAGCAGGATCACGCCGACCACCCAGTTGAACTCGCGCGGCGGTTTGTATGAGCCGGTCATGAACACGCGGAACATGTGCAGCCACACGGCGATCACCATCCCGTGCGCGGCCCATCGATGCATGTTGCGCATCAACATCCCGAACGGCATGTCGAACTCGAGGTACTTCATATCGGCGTAGGCGTATTCCGCTGTCGGCCGATAGTAGAACATCAGGTACACGCCGGTGATCACGGTCACGAGGAACAGCAGAAACGTGATGCCGCCCATGCACCAGGTGAAGCGCAGGCGGACGGTATGCTTCTGCACTTTGGACGGATGCAGATGCAGCCACACGTTGCCGGAGACCATCAGGATCCGGTTGCGCGGGGTGTCCTCGTAGCCGTGCCTGAAGATCGATTGCCAGGCCTGCGAATCGGTTATCTGGCGTTTGGTTTCGTTCCAGTCAAACTTAGCCATCCGTTACCACCAAAACTCCATGGAGCGGCCGTGAAAAAAGGGCGCTCACAGCAATCTCAGCAAAAACCGTGAAAAAATCAAATCCTTACGACGATGCGCTCGCGAGATGCCTCGAAATCCGGCGTAAGGCTACCTAATTTTGCCCGACCTCTGCAACAAAAAAGAGTCATTGAATCGCGATTTCTAATATACGCCCCAGCAGAAAAAAGCGAGCGTCCTTCGGGAGCAGAAAATTGAACCGCCGGAGCGATTGATTCGCTCCGGCGGTTTCGTCATCTGGAAGGTTGCGGCTATGAGCCAGTGTCCCGTGAAGGTCACATCGTGAGGGCCGTTATGCGCCGTTCTATTTTTTCTTGGCGGCCTTTCCGGTTCCGGAGAGCGGCACTGACTGTGGCGAGCCACTCGCGTTGTCGAAAATCATAAGCTTGCCAGTCTCAGCCGTCGTATCATCCACCGGCTTGAAGGTCACTGACACCTTGCAGCTCTTGCCCGGGCTGAGCGTCTTCTTGCATTGCGACTTCACCGCGAACACCGACGGGGACGCGCTCTCCATCTCGATGGTGACGGCCAGCCCCCCATTTTTGTTGCCATCATTTTTGACGATAACCGTTTTTGGCTTGCTGGTTTTTCCGACGGCCGTCTTCGTTCCAAAATTCACCGAAGTTGGCTTGATCGACACCATCCCGACAGGAGTCGGCGTGGCAGTCGGAGTTGCCGATGCCGTCGCCGTGGGAGTTGGAGTTGCAGCGGTCGAGGTTGCCGTCGGAGTAGGCGTCGCGGTTGCTGTCGGAGTTGGAGTGGCGCCCGTGGAGGCCGAAGAGGTAAGTGTCGTGATGCTGTCCGCCGGCAATTTATAGGTAAACGAATTCGATGACACCGCTACATTCGCTTGTTTGGCGAGACTCAAACTCGCAGAGGTAGTGTACGGAGTCACGCTCGAAAATGCGGGAGCGTTGGTTACAGCGAAGTCCTGGGAGACGTCAGAACCACTGTAGTTGGTCGCGATGATGACCAGAGAACCAGTGGCGGTGTTTTGGTAGGCCGAGGCGCTAACTCCTGTTGCTGGAAGGTGCGTCGCATCTATCCGGGAATATCCCGGCCGTACAAATTTGCTGTACTGCCCCAGCATGTAGGCCCGCTTTGCGATAGTGCCACTGCTGTTCACCAACGCTTGGTCATCGGTGCTATCCAGACCGACCAGCCACCAGTATAGCCACGCATTTGCATCGTCGACGGCGATTCGCTGGTCGATGACTGCGGCCCAGTCAAGCGCATCTGTGATATCGGTGTTAAAGCCCGATTGACAAAAATTCGGCCCAAAACCGGAGCCACAAGAAGCTTCTGTCTGCCAATATTTCTTTCCCTCAGGCCAGTCGGCAGGGTAAATATCCGCTGCAATTGTGTTTGAGCCGGCAAGGTTGGCATCGTAGTCATGCCAAACGACGCCGCCGATGTATTTGTTGCAAGACGAGTCGGTGGCGCAGGTACTACCCAGACTCATCTCGTTGTAGCCGCTGCCCTCTGGCACGTAGATGAGAGTAGACAGCCCATCCCCGGCAAAGGTGGGACCCAGGTTGGTCGCTACGAACGTATCGATCTCGGCCGCCGTCCAGACAGCGGAATCGTAGCTAAGGCATATGTTTGGCTCATTCTGGACCGATAACGCGTAGAGAGTAATGCCCTCTTCCGTTTGCAAACTTTTGACATAGTTAGCAAGCCAGGTTGCATAGGCAGCGTAATCCGAAGTTATCAACCCAGCACTGCTGGTGCATGTGCCGAGACCGTTTGTTTTGTAGGCAGGTGGCGGCGTCCAGGGAGAGCTATAGATTATTGCTCCATTGGCAATGGCCGCCTTCATATCACTGACATACGGACCCGCACACCCTACGCTAACCGTTGTGCAGCTTCCGGCAACCTCGCTGTTGTCTGGAACTCCTGTTCTCAGTATGGACAGACCAAGCTGTCCGCTCCCCGTCCCAAAGAAGAAAGCCTGGTTCGCCGATGTGAGCGGGCCGGCGAACGTATCCGATGCGCCGAAGCCGTCGATAATCTGGTGAACATTCGTCCAGTCGATCGTTGCCGTTTCCGCATGCGCACTGCCAAATCCGGAAAATGATAGGACGAGGGCCGCTACGAGGGTCAGAAACAAGCCCGGTTTCTTGCTAGACCGCTCCATCGCGGAATTCACCAGCGCTGGGGCCGTAGTTGGCACAATCGCCATGGTCATGTATTTTCCTAAATACCTCTTCATTCGCTCCCTCATCGAACAGAACGGGCAGTTCGACCCAGTTTTGAGTCTCAGGAAGAACGCCGATTAGCTTGAACGCTATTTTTCATACTAAAAGTTATCATTGACACAATTGACCTACTATTACGGCATTTGACGTACGCTGGACAATACGGAAATGTACGTACCCACCGATGACCGAACGGGTGCAATACGAAAAGTTGGCGCGTCTGCTGCCGGAGTTATATTCGGCGCAAACGCTCGACAGCTTCCCAAGGCATGTGATTGGACTGCTCCCGCGGCTGATTAGCGCGGATTCATGCGGTTTCAATGAAACCAACTTTTCGCGCCGTCGGTTCGAGAGCTTCGCGACCCCTTCCCTTGGGGCGCGCGTTCCTGACGCGGACGAAACCCTCGCGCGTCTGATGCATCACCATCCGATGGTCCTGCACAACCGCAATACCGATCAGCGCGCGCTGAAGATGTCGGACCTTCTTTCGCAGCGGCAGTTTCATCGGCTCGAGCTCTACGACGTGGTGTATTGGCCGGCGCGAGTCGAATACCTGATGACGGGCGGATTCGAGGTGTCAGCGGCCGGCGATATCGTGACGCTGGCCTTCGGCCGAGAGACGATGGACTTCACCGAAGACGAGCGCGATCTGCTCAATCAGTTGCGCCCACATCTGCAGCAGGCATACGCGAACGCCGAGGCAATGACTACGGTCCGGAGCGAACTCGAGTGCCGCGAACAAGCGCTCGAAGAAGCGGTAAATTCTGCGGTCGTGGTCGTTCATAACCTGACGATCAAACACGCGAGCAGTTCCGCGATCCGATGGTTGTCGAGCTTCTTCCGCGACGATCTGGAACCGAATCACAAGCTGCCGGATCTCCTTCTGCGATGGGTTCGTTTTTGGCAAACGTCAGCGGACGGCAAACAATCAGGTGTCCGGCCGTGCTCCCCGTTGACGGTGGAATCAGAAGGGGCGCGCCTGAACATCCGGATGCTCACGACGAGGCGGCCCGACGAGGTCCTGCTATTGCTGAGCCGCGAAGTGGGACAAGATTCTCCGGAATCGCTGCGCCAACTGGGCCTCTCACGGCGCGAAGCCGAAGTGTTGTTTTGGATCGCGAAGGGCAAGACCAGCCGCGAGACGGCGGCGATTTTGTCGATCACGCGAAAGACCGTGGACAAGCATGTTGAGCGCATCCACCGGAAACTCGGCGTCGAAACCCGCACCGCCGCGGCCGCAATCGCATGGTCCGCAATGCGCGATTCTTAAGAGCGGCTGAAGCGCGATAAACTTATTTCCCGGTCCCGCTCAGCGGCACCTTCTGCATACCACCCTTCCCGTTGTCGGTAATCGTCAGCGTTCCGGTCTGCTTGGTGGCTGCGCTCGGAGTGAACGTCACCGAGATTGAACAAGAGGAGCCGGCCGACAGACTCGCGGGACAGTTGTTCGTCTGCATGAACACTCCTGGACCCGCATCGGAAATCAATTCGATCAACACCGGAAACCCCGGATGCTTCTTCTTGCCTTTGGGATTCGACACCTTAACCTTTTTCGGCTTGCTCGTCGTGCCAACCGTGGTCTTCGAAAACTTGAGCGACTTCGGTTTGATCTTGAGCGTCACCGGCACCGGAGTAGGCGTGGCAGTCGGCGTCGCAGTCGCAGTTCCGCCGGTCGACGTCGCAGTTGCCGTCGCCGTCCTAGTTGCGGTCGCGGTCGCAGTAGGAGTCCCGCCGGTTGATGTCGCGGTTGCTGTAGCCGTCGCCGTCTTGGTAGCCGTCGGTGTAGCAGTCTTTGTTGAGGTAGCAGTAGGAGTCCCGCCGGTTGATGTCGCAGTTGCGGTCGGCGTTGCAGTCCTGGTCGCGGTCGATGTCGCGGAGGCAGTGGCTGTCGCGGTCGCGGTTGGAGTTGAAGTCGCGGTCGCTGGCACCTGTGCATAGACGCCCTGAATGATACTGCCGTCGGGCCAATTGTCGCGGACGATTCCGTCGAAGGACAGCACCCAACTGCTGGCGCCAGGATTGAACTCCAGCACTTCTTCCGGCGCGAAGTTGACCCCACCGATCGAGCCGAACTCATCGAACGCTATCAACAGATCGGCATTGGGCAGCATCGTGGCGCCATCGAGGTTCGTTCCGTCGGCGATGCCGGCTGCGGCGCTGTCGAAAACCAGCGAATAGCCGGCGCCGTCAAACGACACGATATCAGCCGGTTTGACTGTCAGCATTCCCCCGCCCGTCTTCGGTAAACTGAAAGTCACATCGAATGAGAGCAGCAGATGTCCCAACGAGTTCTTTCCGAGCGCGTCGATCCGAACGCCGTCGGGGATGCTGAAGCTCTCGCCCGTGAAGAAGAGCGCCGACGAGAAAAAGCCGGTGGACGGAGAATACGAAGCGACGTCGCGCGGAGTCACAGTCACTGTATCTCCGCTGCCGTCCGTCGGCAGTGCGTACGTGGTATCGATCGTCAGCAGGATCTGCGAAGCGCTCTCAGGAAAATATCCGGTGACGTTAACCCCCGCCGGGATTCCGACAAAGTTGATCGCCGCCGTGCCAGACGGAAATGAGTAGCATTGCACCATTTGGGGCGTGATGGTTCCGCTGGTTAGAGCCACGGTGATGTCGGGCGAGACGCAGATCATGCTCAAAGCGGTCTGCGCCGCAGCGGGCGCGACGGTTATCAAGATCGCCGCCACCAGCATCGCGAGGTTGCTCGCGACAAACCGCATATGGCCGCCAAGCGATGCCGGGTGTCGAACTTTTCGATAGGAGAGCACTTCGCGCCTTCGCAAGCCTCAGCAAGTGGTTCCGCTACGGACAGATGGTTCCGCTACAGAGATTGTGGCCGAGGTTGGTCCCCCCCCCGACGTTCGTGGTTTGGTCCAGCACATTCCCTGCGTAGCCAGTAGTTCCATCACTTGCGGCGATGCCAATGCTGTTGTTGAAAGCAGTATTGCCGGTGATCAGACATCCGCTCCCGAAGCAGTTGATACCCGCGTTGCTGGTGTTGTGGAACGCAGTATTGCCGGAAATCACGGACCCGTTGCCGGAATTAATGCCGACGCCAGCATTGCCGTTGGCCGTATTGCCCGAGATCGCACACCCCGCGGCGCAGGTTATTCCGTTGAATGTAGTAGAGCTGTTTGCCGTGCAACCTTCGATCACGGTGTTGTTCCCTCCAAAGATGCCACCTGTGTTCCCATCGGCGTGCACGTTTCTGACGATGCCGGAGGTTCCCACGTCAACACCATTGGTGAATCCGGTGACCGCCCCGTTTTCCACCGTAACGTCGTTATTTCCTGACGCATTAATTCCGAAACCACCGCCGGCTCCGACAATCGAGAACCCGTTCAAATCGATGGTGACGTTGTTCGCTGTCACATCGATTGCGTCGAAAGCCGCCGAAACTGTGAGATTGCCGGTAAGGCGGTAGCTTCCGCTGCTGGTGATAAAGTAGGGAAACCCGCTCCCCGCCAGCACCTTCGCCTGGTTGATCTCGATGGTGCCGTCCACCGCGCCCGCCGATGCGGCGCACGCGAGCATCGCCGCCGCCGCAAAAAACACTACTGCTGATAGCTTCCGTTTCATCTCTGGTCCCTCCCTGGACAGAGCGCACACTCCTGCGCGAATCAGTCCCCCGGCGGGCTCGAAACGCCAGTCTCGCTATTCACCTTCGCAACGTTGGGAAGCGCCCGAGGGCTGGACTAATCGCACATGGCAGCCACTTAGCTATCGCTGCGCCACGCTTAACTCAAACGAGGAGACGAATAGGGCTTATTCGGCGCCGCGGCGGAAGCGGCTGAAGAAGGCGACGATCAGGCCCCACAGCACCATCAGTACTGCGATTCCGATTACGCCCAGGCCGACGCCGGCGAGGATTCCCGTCGCGCACAGGACGGCGCCGATCACGAATAGTGGGATTGCGAATGCGATCGGGTTGAAAGGATCGTTGCGCGCCGCCCGCTCGACCATCGCGGCCGCCTGCTCGGACGTGCCCGCGTCTTCGTTGCTTTCTTTCAGCAGGCTCACCGCATAGTCGGTGAGTTCCTGCCGATTAGGCATCGCGCGCAGACGGTCGGCCAGCTCCTTGGCTAGCTGCTCGACGCGTTCGTCGTTCTCTTGAGACTCAGAGTCGGGTTTGTTCGATTCAGCCACGCTGCGTTCGCTTCTTGTCGGCGACTCAACAGCTATCGACATGAGATCGAGTTGTCAACGTGACCCAAACCTCGACGCTCAGAGTCAGAGGCTCACTCGCTTCAGCCTGAGGGCGTTGGTGATTACTGAGACACTGCTAAGACTCATCGCGGCGCTGGCGATGACCGGGCTGAGGAGCAAGCCAAAGAATGGATAGAGGACGCCGGCGGCGATCGGTACGCCGAGCACGTTGTAGAAAAACGCAAAGAAAAGATTTTGCCGGATGTTGCGCATCGTCGCCCGGCTTAAGCGCCGCGCCTTCACGATTCCGCGCAGATCGCCCTTGACCAGCGTGATGCCCGCGCTCTCCATCGCGACGTCGGTGCCGGTGCCCATCGCGATCCCGACCTGCGCCGCCGCCAGCGCGGGCGCGTCGTTGATTCCGTCGCCGGCCATCGCGACGATACGCCCCTCGGACTGCAATCCCTTCACGACTGCGGCCTTCCGATCGGGCATCACCTCGGCTTCGACCTGATCGATGCCAAGTTTCTTCGCGACCGCGGCCGCGGTGATTCGATTGTCACCAGTCAGAAGGACGATTTTGACGCCGTCATCTTTCAGCATCTTCATCGCCTCCGCGGTGGATGCCTTGATTGGATCGGCGACGCCGATCATTCCAGCAGGCCGGCCGTCAATTGCGACGAACATCACGGTTTGACCATCTTTGCGCTGTCCATCGGCGGCGGCAGAAACCGCGTCGAGCGCAACGCCGAGCGACTGCATCATGGGCTCATTGCCGAGCGACACTGCGCGCCCCTCGATACGTCCACTTACGCCCTGCCCGGTCACCGACTTAAAATCCGCGGCGGTCGAGAGCGTCAACTTGCGCTCTTCGGCACCGGCGACAATCGCAGCGGCCAGCGGATGCTCGCTGCCGCGCTCGAGGCTCGCGGCAAGGCGCAAAACGTCGGCGTCGGTGAATCCGTCGGCTGCGGTGACCGAGACCAGGCGCGGCTTTCCTTCGGTCAGGGTCCCGGTCTTGTCGACCACGAGCGTGTCTACTTTCTCAAGGATCTCGAGCGCCTCGGCGTTCTTGATTAGCACGCCGGCGGTCGCGCCACGGCCGGTGCCGACCATTATCGCCATCGGAGTCGCGAGGCCGAGCGCGCAGGGACACGCGATGATCAGAACCGCGACTGCATTCACGAGCGCGTACGCCATCCGCGGTTGCGGACCGACCATCGCCCAGACGACGAAAGTAATCGCGGCCGCGAATATTACGGCCGGGACGAAATACGACGCGACCACATCGGCGAGCCGCTGAATCGGAGCGCGGCTGCGCTGCGCCTCGCTGACCATCTGGACGATCTGCGCGAGCAGGGTATCGCTGCCGACACGCTCCGCGCGCATGACGAATCCGCCGGTACCGTTTATCGTCGCGCCGATCACGCGGTCGCCGGATTTTTTCTCAACCGGGATTGGCTCGCCGGTGACCATCGATTCGTCAACCAGACTGGTACCCTCGACCACGACCCCATCGACCGGGACTTTCTCGCCCGGCCGCACGCGCAGCTTATCTCCCGGGACGACGCGGTCCAGCGCGACGTCCTCTTCGCGGCCGTCGGGCCTTAAAACGCGCGCGGTTTTCGGCGCCAATCCGAGCAACGCTCTGATAGCGCTGCTGGTATTGCTTCGAGCGCGAAGCTCGAGCACCTGGCCGAGCAGCACCAACGCGGTGATCGCCGCGGCGGCCTCGAAGTAAACTGGAACGCTGCCATCGGCGGCGCGGAACGAATCGGGAAAAAATTTCGGGAACAGCGCGGCGAACAGGCTGTAGCCGTACGCGACGCCGATTCCCATCGCGATCAACGTGAACATGTTGAGGCTGCGGTTGACGATCGATTGCCATCCGCGCTCGAACAGCGGCGCGCCCGCCCACAGCACGACCGGAGTTGCGAGCGCCAGTTCAATCCACGTGCGGATCGATCCGGGAATCACGCGCGCGATCGGATTGCCCGGGATCATGTCCGACATTTCGATCAGTATCAGTGGAAGCGCGAGTGCGACGCTTATCCAGAAGCGATGCGTCATGTCGGCCAGTTCCGGCGAGGGTTCGTCGCCGGCGCTCACCACGCGCGGCTCCAGCGTCATCCCACAGATCGGGCAGTTGCCCGGCTCGGAACGGACGATCTGGGGATGCATCGGGCAGACGTATTCGGTTTTGGCCACCGGCTGTACCGGCGCGACCGGTTCGAGCGCCATCCCGCACTTGGGACACGATCCCGGATGATCCTGCCGGATCTCGGGATGCATCGGGCATGTATATAAAGGAGCACTCGGCGCGGCCGGAGTGGGCGCGCTCGTTTTCGGCGGCTCCCGCTTCGGCACGCCGCGCGCAAGAATACCGTCAGGATCGTTCTTGAATTTCTCGAGACAGCGGAGCCCGCAGAAGTGGTAGGTGGTGCCCTTGTGCTCGAACGATCCCTTGCTGGTCGCGGGATCGACCTGCATCCCGCAGACCGGGTCGGTAACTTTACCGCTCGTTAGGGGCGACACCTTGGCAGCGGATGGGTCCTCAGCATTCATGTCGGATGCTTTGCGCCGTGACGCCATCGGAAATCGCAGCGTTCCGCGCCACCGGCGATAGATCCGCTTCGTTCAAGCTCGGCTCCCCAATCCTTGGCGAGCGGAAAATCCAGATTGCAAAAGGTTTGAACACAGAGCGCCGACCTGTTCCTCGATGCGAAGTATTGTGCCGCGGGACAGCGCACGCAATCAAACGCGACCACGTTCGCTTCAGCGGCGACCTCCTTCCACTGATATGCCGGCGAACTGAACGGGAAGCGCCGGAACATCTGTGTCGCGGCTCTCATTCTTTGAAGCTGGTCTTTTCCTGCGGTACGACTGAGCATCCAAGCGACTGCGCCCATTTTCCGATAGACCACCCATCCAACATCCACGACGATTTGCGTGGCGGCTTCGTCACTGCGTCCAGAGTCGGTCAGTGCCTGATGGAGTGCGATCGTAATCGCGGCGAGATGAAGAACCTGCGTAGGACCGAAGCCTTCGCCCTTTGGAACCGCCGAAGCTGATTCGGAATAGCCGCGCCACACGGCTTCAAGCGTTCTGCCAGCCTCGTCGCGCGACATCCGGGTCACGAGGAATTTTCGCACCGATGGTTCGAGCAGGCGTCGGAGCGCCAGAGTTCGCAGTTTAATTGCGAATGGCACTTTTGTCTTCTGGATCTGGCATTTTGGGCGCTGCTCAATCTGGAGACGGGATTTGATCAATGGTCCGACTTAATCCGAGCAGGGACAACCGCGAGTCGCGCCTTAGTGTTGCGCGCGTGCCCCAAAGAACCGTCCAGCGAGCGATGGCTGCCGGTAAGACGTCGAGCTAAGAATTCTTGCGCGCGAAGATCGTTGTATCCGCCGACATCGGGCTGATTTTTTCGTTGCGCTCGACCAGCTCATTCGGATTACTGCTTTGCTGACCTAATGATACTCGCGCTCGTACCTGCGAAAGAACGATTGGTAGAGTAGAAACCATAGCGTCATCAGCAGCGTGCCGATTCCGACCGAGATTGGGTAGGCGATAGTCGGGGAATCCATCACGAAGGGAATCAGGCCGACCGCGAGCGCAGGCGGTACGTGCAAATCGAACAAGCGCAGCACCGCCATTCCACATGCGATACTGCATCCGGCGGCGACCGGTCCGACTCCGAGCAGATTCCAGAAGAGCAATCCACCGGCGGCGGTCAGAAAACAAGCGGCCGGCAAAAACAGTGGTCGCTTGGCCCACGGACAGATGGCGGTGTGGCCGAACATTTCGAATCCGATAACGACCAGCGGGGGAAAAAGCACGAAGCGCAGACCGGTCAGCTTGACGACGAGCACCGCCATCGCCACGAACAGCATCAGTGCGACCAGCCAATAAGATGTGGCGGGATTCTGTTCCAGCGTTTCATCGACCACGTCTGCCGCGGTGAGTGGCTCAAGCCAGTTTTGTGCGACGCTAATCCTTTCCCACAGGATTGAAAGCGCACACAAAAGCACCGTTCCAAGCAGAACGCCCGGTGGATACCACCAGCTTTTGACTCCCAGCACGAGCGGCAAAAGGCCGGCAGAAATCGCCGGCGCGATCGGCGACCTTAGCAGCATTATCAGCGCGACTGCGCTTCCCACCGTGAGCAGGACCGAGACGAAGCCATACGGAAGTATCCGCGTGAAGACGATTCCGATCACCGCCGTGAGGAAGGGCGTGATCGCAAGCATCAGCGGCGAACGCGCCCAGGTACCACGGGGCCGCGTGAGGACGTCGTGCGACAGCGCGCCGAGCTCCGGGAACATCACGTAGAAGGCGCCGGTTGCCGACGCGATCTCGGCAATCACCGCAATATAGATGAGCGTGATCAGTTCAGCGGCAAGGCGATGCCAGCGGCCGAGCGCTATCTCGTCGTCAGCGCGCACGCCTCAGGCGTTCTTGCGCGCGACGATCACCGTATGCACCGACATCGGACTGATTTTTTCGTTGCGCTCGAGCGTGATCGGATGGCCCTTGAGCACGTCCTGCTTGCGCAGCTTGGTGGTCCATCCCAGTTGCCGCGCGACTGGATTCACAACCGTGTTGAGCGCCGCGATCGCCTTGTTCGAGCTCTGGAAGTGGGTTGTCATCGCGATGCGCCCGCCGGGCTTACACACGCGCACCATCTCGGCCATCATGCGGTACGGATCGGGCACCACCGTCAACACGTGGAACGAAGTGACGTAGTCGAAATTGTTGTCAGGGTAGTCGAGATTCAGCGCGTCACCAAGGCTGAGCTCGATATGCTTCCAATTGTTCGCAGTGACACGCTTCTGTGCGCGCGCGAGCATGTCGGCCGACGGGTCGATCCCGATGACGTGCGCATACGGCGGGTATCCATCGAGCGCGATTCCGGTGCCCACGCCGACTTCGAGCACGCGGTTGCCGGGCCTGAGATTCAGGCTCTCGATAACCTCATGCTCGCGATCGACGAAAACGCGGCCGAAGAAAAAATCGTAGAAGCGTGCGAGGTGGGAGTAAACGCGGCTTTCGTGCGGCTGGGACATTGGGAGACTCCCTGGGGTTGGAGACAGCCCAAACGATCAGTGGGTGACAGAAATCTTCGCGCGTCGCGTCAGGCGGCGGCGTTGATTCCCCGCAACTGACGTTTGACAGAAGTTATATCTCGTTTGCGAAATCGCCACTGGCGCCCTTTTTTAAACGCCGGAATAATGTTGCGCCGTGCAAACTCATTCACGGTGTCCGGGCTCAGGTCGAGCAGGAACGCGACTTCGCGGGAGTTCAGCAGTATGTCGTCTTTATCGGCCATGCGAGTCCAACAAGACGCCTTTCAGGGATTTTGTCGGGACGCGATTTTGTAATATGCGCCCACGGCCGAAGTCAAGGTAAAAGTCGCCGATCACCCGAAAGTTTACAAACAAGCCGTCGAAGTCGTTCAATTTTACATCTTATAACGCAATTAACGGTGACTAAACGCTAATTTGGGTCAACTTGCGCGTCTGAATTTTGTAATCGTACCATGCCCGTGTAACTACAATACAGGAAAACAGGCCGGTCAGCACTCCAACACACAATGTGACAGCGAAACCTTTGACGGGGCCGGTTCCAAACTGGAACAGGATCAGACCCGCCGCGAAGGTCGAAATATTCGAGTCGCGAATCGCCGACCACGCGCGCTCGTAGCCGAGCTTGACCGCCTCGCGCGGCGACTTGCCGTTGCGCAACTCCTCGCGCATGCGCTCGTTCACCAGCACGTTGGCGTCCACCGACATGCCGAGCGTCAGCACGATTCCCGCGATACCGGGCAAGGTGAGCGTCGCGCCGAGCGCTGCCATCACACAGATCAGCAACAGGATGTTCAGCGACAATCCAAAATCCGCGAGCAAGCCGGCGCCACTGTAGTACACCGCCATGAAGATCAGCACGGCGCCCGCGCCAATCACGAATGACATCTCGCCCTGGCGAATCGAATCGCGGCCGAGCGACGGACCGACGGTGCGCTCCTCTTCGATTTCGACCGGGGCCGGCAGCGCGCCCGAGCGCAACACGATCGCGAGATCGTGCGCATCGTCCATCGAGAAGCGTCCGGTTATCTGCACGTGACCGCCGGGGATTCGCTCCTTGATGACGGGTGCGGAGTAAACGGTTTTGTCCAGCACGATCGCGAGGCGACGCCCGACGTTTTCCGAGGTCATCGCGTCGAAGATTCCCGCGCCGCGATTGTCGAGCTCGACCGCAACGTACGGGCCTTCGAGCCGCGCACCCGGACGCACGCGCGCGTCGGTAACGGTGTCACCGGTCATCAGCACGGGCGACTCGACCAGGTACGGCTCGCGGCCGCCGCGCTCGGAAGTGCCGTAGAGGATCTCGTCGCCGGGCGGAGGACCGTTCTTGATCGCGTCCTGCACATTGTTGGTATCGTCAACCAGCTTGAATTCTAGCACCGCGGTTTTGCCGATCAGTTCCTTGGCGCGCTCGGGATCCTGGATACCGGGGAGCTGCACTAAAATCTCGCTGTCGCCCTCTTTCGCGACGGTAGTTTCTTTCACGCCTAGCTGGTCGATTCGATTGCGAATCGTTTCGAGCGCCTGGTCCATCGCATTCGAGCGAATCGTCTGCAACTCCTGCGGCTTGTAGGCGAGCGAATAGGCCGGCCCGGGACCAGACGAATCGGTGTTGCTCGACACGGTCAAATCCGGGTAGGACTTCTGCGCGAGGTCGAGGAACGGGGTGCGATCGGCGCTCGATTTCAGCTTGACGATCAGATTGCCGGAATCGTCAACCGCGATGTCCTGGAAATCTATCTTGTTGTCCTTGAGCTCTTTCTTGAGGTCGTCGGCGCGGCGGCGCAGTTGCGTTTTCACCGCCTCGTCGAGCTTCACCGCCATCAGCAGATGGGTCCCGCCCTGCAAGTCGAGGCCGAGCTGAATTTTGGTCGCGCCGAAACCGGCTTTGAACCAATCGGGCAGATCGACGTTGAGGCTCGGCAGCAGGATGAGAATCGCCGCCAGCACGATCGCGCCCGCGATGTAGATGCGCGTGAGGCCGCTGCCGTTGGTGAAATGCATGTAGAGAAAGGACACGATCAGGACGAGCAGAATCAGGATCGGTCCGAAACTTTGAGTCTGGTCCACTTTGATGAAGCCTCTACTTGTCGTCTTTCTTCGCGGATGCCTTGTAAGTCGAGAGCCCCGCGATTTGCGATCGCTCGACCCGCAGCCTGACGTTGGGCGCAACTTCGAGCGTGATCACTTTGTCGCCGGCGTCCTGAATGCGCCCGATGATCCCACCTGTGGTCACGACTTCGTCGTTGCGCTTGAGCGTGCTCAGCATCTTCGCCTGCTCCTGCGCCTTCTTGTTCTGCGGCCGGAAGACCAGGAAGTACATGACGGCGACGACCAGCGCCATGATCGGCCCCGGCCCCGTCATCAACTGCTGCACAAACGACGGTTGGTCGGCCGGCGTGCCGGCGGCGGCCTGCGCCCATGCGGTACCTTCGAACAACATCAGATCACGTCCTTACGATCGATCAAAAACTTGATCACCGGGGTTCATTTCTCCTGAAAGAACTTTCGCAAACGCGGCGAAATTACCGGATGAGATAGCGTCCCGGCTCTGGCGCATCAAGCTCGCGAAGAAGTGAAGATTATGCTCCGTCAAGGCGCGCGCCGCGAGTATCTCGCCCGACAAATATAGATGACGCAGGTAGGCGCGTGAATGGGTCCGGCATGGGCGGCATTCGCAGGCAGGATCGAGCGGGGTCGAGTCGCGCGCGTGCGCGGCCTGCTTGATCGAGACGGGCCCGACACTGGTGAAGGCCATCCCGTTGCGCGCATTTCGCGTCGGCAGCACACAGTCGAACATGTCGAAGCCCATCGCAATCGCGGCGAGCAAGTCCGACGGCGTGCCGACGCCCATCAGGTAGCGCGGGCGGTCGCGCGGCATCATCGACGCTGACAGCGCCGCCATTTCGAGCATCGCAGCCTTCGGCTCACCGACTGAAAGTCCGCCCGCCGCGTAGCCGTCGAACGGAATCGAGGTTATCTGCGACGCGCTCAGCTTGCGGAGATCCTCGAAGATGCTGCCCTGGATAATTCCGAACAGCGCTTGGGTGGTGCTCACCCGCGCCGCGAGACTGCGCTCGGCCCATCGCGCGGTGAGCTCGAGCGACTTGAGCGCGCGGCGATGCTCGGCTGGGTAAGGCGTGCATTCGTCGAGTGCCATCATTATATCTGCGCCGAGCTGCTGCTGGATGTCGATCGCGGATTCGGGCGTGAGCATCAGCGGCGTGCCGTCGAGATGCGATCGAAAGTGAATCCCTTCTTCATTGATCGAATTGATCTTCGCCAGGCTCATCGCCTGGAAGCCGCCCGAGTCAGTCAGCACCGCGCCGGGAAATCCCATGAAGCGCGCGACGCCGCCCATCTCGTGGACCAGGTCGGCGCCCGGACGAAGCGCGAGATGGTACGCGTTGGCCAGCACCATCGTGTAGCCCATCGACCACAACTCGTCGGGCGCCATCGCCTTGACCGCGGCGCGGGTGCCAACCGGCATGAAGGCCGGCGTCGCGACTCCGCCATGCGGAGTTACTATCCGCCCGGTGCGCGCGTCGCCTTCGACCGCAGTCACACTGAATTCAATCGGGCCGTTCACAGGATCAACATCGCGTCGCCGTAGCTGAGGAAGCGGTAGCGATGGCGAATCGCTTCACGGTACGCACTGAGAATCTGATCGCGTCCCGCAAACGCCATCACGAGCGCGAGCACGGTGGTGCGCGGCATGTGGAAGTTCGTCAGCATCGCGTCTGCCAGCTTGAAGCGAAAGCCCGGATGAATAAAGAGGCCAGTGAAACCCTCGATGTCGCCGGTAATCGCCCACGACTCGAGCGCGCGGGTCGAACTGGTGCCGACCGTGATGATACGCCCGCCGATTCGCCGCGCATGCTCGACCGCCGACTGCGTCGCCGGCGGAATCGTGTACCACTCGGATTCCATCGTGTGACTCTCGATGTCGAGGGCGCGCACCGGCGCGAAAGTGCCGGGACCGATGTGCAGCGTCACCGTCGCAGTGCGGATACCCGCGTCAGCCAGCGCCTTGAAAACGTCGTCGGTAAAATGCAGGCCCGCGGTTGGCGCCGCAATCGCGCCGGGCCGCGACGCATACACGGTCTGGTAGTCGTCGAGATCGGCGGGCCCGACGGTGCGATGTATATAATGAGGTAGCGCGAGCATGCCATCGAGTTGGAGGATCTGCTCGATCGACACCTCTCCCTCTGCCACGACGACCGGGCGTCCCGGTCGCGCATAGCCGGTGATTCTCAGGACGTGACCGTCACCCAGGATGAGCCGCGCATTGTCTTTGAGCACACGATGCGTGCGAATCAGCGCGAGCCATGCGCCACTTGGACCTTCAGCCGCGCTGGCCGGCCGCACCATCAGCAACTCGACGCGGCCGCCCGATTCCTTCTGCGCGAACAGGCGCGCCGGCAGCACTCGAGTGTCGTTGAGCACGATCAGGTCGCCTTCGCGCAGATGGCGGACGAGTTTGTAGAAGCGGGAATGCTCGACTGACTTGGATTTGCGATCGAGCACGAGCAGGCGCGCCTCGTCGCGACGAGCGAGCGGCTCCTGCGCAATCAGTTCTTCAGGCAATTCGTAGTCGAGTTCGGAAAGCCGCATCTGAGGCAAAGCAGACTCCTCTCAGATACCAGCCCGGGAGCGCGCGCGCTATGTGCAGCCGGAAACTGTTCTTGTCGGCAGAACTCATAGGTTGGCGGCTTCGAGGGCGGATGCGGCGGCGGCGGTGCGGGTTTCGACGCCGAGGCTATCCAGGATGTGCTCGATGTGTTTCTCGACGGTGCGCGAACTGATGCCGAGGATAATCCCAATCTCGAAATTGGTTTTGCCGGCTGCGACGTAGGCCAGGATTTCTGACTCACGATGGGTCAACGGAAGACTTGCGAGAGCGGCGGGATCGATCGCCCACGGACGTTCTTCGAACAGCAGGAAATTCTGCGCGGGCCTGGAGAGCAGATGGACGGTCAGGCGGTTGCCAGGCTGCTCGATCACAAACGGACGCCGAACCTTCGGAACGTCGGTGGACTTTCGAAGCGTGTCGTCCGATTGCGATATCCACTGGGCCAACGGCTCGGGCAAGCCTCGTGCGGTTCGTTTCGGGAAAAACTTCTCTAGCGATCTGGTCGCGCCCGGGGTTTCCATCGTGATGGTACCGTCCGGGTCGATCGCCACGATGCCGCGTTCGGAGCCATTCGGACCGCTTTTCATGGCCGCCATTTCGATTAGCGCCGAGCTGGTATGCGCGAGGCGAAAGGCCTGGCGCAAGTGCGGCGAAATCGAGACGAGGACGTCCCGGTGCGCATCGGGAATCTGCTTGTGCAGAGTGACTCCTACGATTTCGAGCCGAGTGGGACTGGAGTGCGAGATCAATGAGCAACAATCTTTGACCCCCAACTGGTGATACACATCGTTGTAAAGCGCAGTGCGCAGAAATTGTGACAATGGCTGTATGTCGGACCATCGCGTGAATTGCTGACAACCAGTGCGCTCGAAGTGGCTGAAGATCGCGCTCTCAGGCACATGGCGCGTGGCAATTTCGTCAAGTTCCGGGGAGACAAACTCAGGGGGGTTGGTGCGCGTGGTCCAGGCCTGCTGAGCATTCCTGACTTCAACCGATACTACGCCATTGAACACGGAGGGGACGAGCGTGCGGAGTGAGGAGAGCAAATGGTCGCTGAACGCGCCAAGGCTTCGAGGCTCATAGAGGCCTCTGACGAACTCAAGCACGCGATCGAAGTCATTGCGCGTGTAGCGGTACATGAATCCCCCCGGGTCCCGGATCAGCCACGCGGATTGTGCGCCTTAAGTCGCATATACGTCAAACTACGTATTGCCGCGAAATCTGACTCGTCGTTATCGTCCACGACGGGTGGAGATGGGCCTTGGCACAGCAATTAGTTCGCCTTCACCAGCATCGCAGGGGGTTCCATGATCAGTGAGTCTCGTCGAGGAGGGTGCTGATGAAGGCATCGTGGGGGAGAGTGCGGGTCGGCGCGATCGCGATCCTGGGCTCGGCTGGGTTGGCGATACTGGCGATTGTGGTGTTGAACAATCCGCGGCTGGTGCAGGCACAATTGGCGCAGCCGGTGCCGCATCCGCATCCTTCGGAGCAGGTTTCTGGTGGGTTCGGCGCGCCCGGCGCAATCTCGGGCACCTGGACACCGCTGAATAATCAGCCGTCATTTGGTCCCCAGAGCGTATTCGTGCTCACCGACGGCAGAATTCTGGCCGAAGATAGAAACCTGCTTAACGTCGCCTGGTGGACGCTGACCCCCGACAATTCCGGCAGCTATATAAATGGACAATGGAGCCAGGTGGCGGCGCCATCAAATTGCCCCAATGGCAACTTTTCCGCGGACACGGTTTACTCCCCGCTGTTCTACGCGTCGGCGGTCTTGCCCGATGGCCGGTTCGTAATGGTCGGCGGCGAATACAACTACAACTACGATTCAATGGGAGGCAATACTGGCGGTACGGTCTGGACCGACCAAGGCGCTATTTACGATCCGGTCCACAACAATTGGACATGCATCACGGCTCCCACAGGATGGACCAAGATAGGCGATGCCGCGTCGGTGGTTCTGGACGACGGAACCTTTATGGTCGCGGATGACTTCGGTTTTGACGTCGCCACATTAGACGTCAACACGAACCCGCCCACTTTTAACCCGCCTTTCACCCCTCCGGGGAAGTCCGCTGAAGACCATGGCAATGACGAGGAAGGGTGGACGCTGCTGCCTAACGGCGAAGTCCTGACCATGCAGAATCACAACTCGCTTGACACTACCGAAACTCCGGCCCTGGTTTATAACCCGGTCGAGCAGGACTGGGAGGTTACCGGGACCGCGCCGGATCCCTTGGTCGACATCTCGGCTGACGAAATCGGACCGGCCATATTGCGTCCCGACGGCACCCTCTTCGATGAAGGAGCGACCGGCTTCAACGACATTTACGACACGATCACCGGTCTGTGGAGCCCCGGTCCCGGTTTCCCGACTATCACGATCACTGTCGGAAGTTGTACCAACACGACGGAGCAATTAGCTGCGGAGGATGCACCGGCGGCGCTGCTTACCGATGGCAACGTGCTGATGGCGGTTTCGCCGGTGGACGGCAGCTGTACGTCACGGGTAGCCGAATTTTTCGAGTTCGATGGGGCCAGCCTGACGCCGGTGGCCGCGCCTCCCAATGCGGCCAATGAGCCAGCGTTCAATGGGCGCCTGCTGCCGCTCCCCAGCGGCCAGGTTCTGTGGACCGATGGTACCAGCGATGTCGAGATCTACACGCCCGCGGGTACTTACAATCCGGCATGGGAGCCGACCATCACCAACTTCCCGGTCCAGGTGACTCCCGGCAAGACCTACCAACTGACCGGCACGCAGTTCAACGGCCTGTCGCAGGCAGTTGGCTACGGAGACGACTACCAGGGTGCTACTAACTATCCATTGGTGCAGGTGACCAACAACGCGGGACAAGTCTCTTATTTCCGTACTCACGACCACAGCACTATGGGAGTCGCGACGGGCAGCGCACCGGTCTCGACTAAATTCGATGTACCGGCGGTCACATCGCTGCTGGGTTCGGTCACGATGAAGGTCATCGCAAACGGCATTCCATCGCAACCCGTGAACGTGGATGTCAGTCAGGCTGTATGGCCGACGTTTCAATACAATAACGCGCGCAGGGGCCGAAGCCCGTTCGACACCAGCACCAACACGGGCGCGGTTAAGTGGTCGGTCTCAACCCCGAGTGGATTTTTGCTGGTCGCGCCGGTAATCGACGCGAACGGGATCATTTACTTCGGTAATCACGCGGTTGGTAACCTCCAGTTCTTCGCTCTAAATCCCAACGGCACGCAGAAGTGGGAGTACACATTAGCCACCTCCGATACGCCGATAGGCTCGCCGGCGATCAGCAACGACGGCAACACGATCTACTTCGTCGCCGGTGCCCACCTCTACGCGCTAAACATTGCCGACGGCACCCTGAAGTGGGCGTTCGAAGGCGAAAATCTAGGGGCGGGCGGCGGATCACCGCTGGTCGGGCCCGACGGGACCATTTACATAGGAGCTGACAATGAACTCCAGGCGGTCGTCGAGTGCACCGGTGTCGGGAGCCCGGTCGCCGCATGCACCGGAGCTGGCACTGCCGCAGAGAAGTGGGAGTTCCGTGGGGTTTCAGGAAATGCGGCGCTGAGCGCCGACGGCAGCACGATATACATCGAGAACTACGCGATCGAGGCCAATACAGTCACGACCTGCCCAAACAACGGAAGCCCTTACACCTGCCCGGTTGAGAAATGGGCTATCCCTAACGCGATATTGATGGGGAATCCGTCGATCGGCGCCAACGGGACGATTTACTACGTCAGCAACTCTGTCTACATCGCCTCGGTGACTGACAACGGTCCCTATTGCCCCACCTGCATGCCCGCTTCGGGCACTCCCCCCACGCAGAATTGGGTTTACTCAGACTCAGCCGGCGGCAATGTGTCGACCGCATTAGCGATCGGCGCTGACGGGACCATTTACTTTGGCGACTTTAATGGCAACGTCGTCGCGCTGACTGACAACGGCGCCAGCGCGGCAAAGAAGTGGGCATTCGCGACCGGCAATGAGGTCGCGACCGCGCCAGTTGTTGGCGGCGACGGGACCATTTTCGTCGGCAACGATAACGGCGACTACTACGCGTTAACCGACGGTGGTCCAAGCGACGTCACCAAGAAGTGGGAGAAAGTATTTTCGGGCGGACAGATAGCGTCAATTTCGTCGGCGATCGGCGCCGATGGGACCGTTTACTTCGGCGCGGTGCAGGGCTTCTTAAGCGCGTCCAGCGCCTTCTACGCTTTGGGCGCGCCTGCGCCGACCCCGACGCCGACCGCAACCGCCACCAAGACCGCGACTCCTACTGCCACGGCGACGGCGACCGCGACCGCAACAGCGACCGCAACAGCTACCGCAACCGCAACCGCGACTGCGACCGCGACAGCTACCGCAACCGCGACGAACACAGCTACCGCAACCGCAACTGCGACGAACACGGCGACCGCGACGGCGACTAACACGGCGACGGCGACCGCGACGGCGACGAATACTGCGACAGCGACCGCCACGGCGAGTGCAACCTCAACGGCGACACCGACTGCGACCGCGACGCCAACGACCACGCTGACGGTGACGGCTTCGCTCGCGTTCGGCAACGTTCCGGTCGGGGACGAAGCAACCAAGAACATCACGGTGAAGAATACCGGCGCGAACCTGCTGTTCGTCGGCAACGTGACATCGAACGATCCTGAATTTGCGGCGACGGGCGCGACTACGTGCCCGGGCGGCGGACTTGCGCATCTGGCCACCTGCACGATCGCGATCGGGTTCACGCCGAGCGCACTCGGCCCGCATAGCGCGACGTTGTCGGTCAATGACAACGCGTCGAGCAGTCCGCAGAGCGTGGCGGCAAGCGGCACCGGCGTAGCGGACATGACGGTTGCGCCGATGGGCTACGCATTCGGCAGCGTGAAGATTGGATCCACGAGGCTGAAGACGTTCGTGGTGCACAATTTCCAGACGAATGCGGTCACGCTGACGCTGCCGCCGGGGTTCAGCGGACCGAACGCATCAGATTTCAGCGTCACGGGCGGGACTTGCCTGACGCTGACACCAGCATCGACGCTGGCGGCGAAATCGATTTGCACACTGATTGTCACCTACGCTCCGACCCAGCTGGGGACGGAGTCGGCGCTGATGACGGTTGCGGACAGCCCAGATACGCTGGGGCCGTATATGGTTCCGTTAACCACCGCGGAGAATATTCCGGCGACGGTGATCCCGGCGAGTACGCTGGCATTCGGCACGCTGACGGCAAGGACGCCGACGAAGACGAAAGACATCACGGTGACTAATCTGTCGGCATTTGCGCTGCCGGTTAGCGAGAGCAGCACTACGGGGCCGAACGCGGGCGACTTCGCGGTGACGGGCGGGACGTGCGGCGGCGGTACGATGGCGGCGAATTCGACGTGCACGATCGCGATTACGTTCACGCCGACGGCGGGGCCATCGGCGGAGAGCGCCAGTATTGCGGTTAGCGTCGGGAGCGATCCGACGAGTCCGCATAATATCGCGCTCACGGGGACTGGGCCTTAGCTGGAGCGCGCGTCTATCACGGGCAGGCAAGCCCGTGCCTGCCGAGCCGTTCCAGGATCTGCGCAATCAGCTCTTCGGGCAATTCGTAGTCGAGTTCGCGATCAGAATGGATAGTTGATGCCGGAGAAGACGGCGGCGCCTTCGCCACCCCATCCGACGTCAACGAAGCCGACGACGAACGGTTCCGCGATCGCGCGAAGGCCAATGCCGCCGACCGGGTGCAGCTCCGAGAAGGGGTTGAAGCTCAAATTGTGCGCGACGCGTCCGGCTTCGGCGAACGGCGCCAGCTCGAAGATGCCGTGGGTGCCGAAGATGGTCTTGTCCCACACTCGCGTGCGCATCTCGACGTTCATCACGAACAGGTTGTTGTCGATGAAGCGGCCGGCGCCGTAGCCGCGCAGGGTTTCCTGATCGGTCAGCAAGCTCTCGTCGCCGCCCAGCCGCGCCTGCGACCAGAATGGAATCTCGCCGTTGACCGGCTGGTATTCGTTAAATACGTGACCGGCAAACGTGATGCGCTCTCCGACGGTGTAGTACTGGCGCAGCTCTCCGCCAAAGCGGTTGTACGAAATCGAGCTGCCGAATCGCCGATCCGCAACACCGTAATAGGCGCGGGCGAGCGTGCCCGCGCGCGGGATATCCACCGAGTCGCGCGAGTCGTATTGCAGCATCCACTGCGACAGAACTTCGCTGCCCCCGTTGAGGCCCTTCACATGCGGGAACTCCTTGAAGATTGACGGCACCGAAGTGAAGCCGCCGTCCTCGATTCGCACGTAGCGCGGACGTTCCATCATCGAGAGCTGCAGCCGGTCGCTGAAGTTTATGCCGAAAATCGCCTCTCCGTAGATTTGCTTGGTCGTGTAGTTGCTCTGGTTTCCCTCGTGAGAATGATTGCCGGTTCCGAAGAAGCGCTCGGTCGGATCTTTTTCGAAAAAGAAGCGGCCCTCGAACGACCACCACTTCTTGTGCTGACGCCCGGTTTGATAATCGATATCGACGTCGCGCGCGATCGTCTCCTGCGCACCAGCGACCGCATACCAATTCGTATCCGATGAGGGATAGGCCAGGTACCGGAAGTTGCCGCCCGGTCCGAGCGTGCTGTTGGAGTTGATATCGGGCGCAAAGATGCTGGTGATCTCGTTCTTGTCGTCGGTGAAGAGCCAGACCGGGAGCACGCCGTAAGTGACTCCGCCGTTGGGGTCGGTCGCGACTTCCGGCACCGGGATGAACGGCCACGAGTTGGGATCCTGGATTTTGAATGATTGCCAGTCGTAATGCGGCATGCTCCAGGTGCCGGGGTCCAGCAACGAGAACGACGACGATGTCGGAACAGTTGCGGGCGGCGTCGAAGTGGCTAACGTCGTGGCCGGGGTCGATGAGTCGGCGCGTGCGGTAGCGGCCACAATCGCAAAAGTTGTGATTAAGATGAGGGAGGCGAGGATGCGCCGCATGGTGAGATCCTGAAATTAAGCCTTGTCGTTTAGCATTCGGCTACTCTCCCGCCGCTCCGCCACCCACAACCCAAGCGCTCGGATACCTCCGAGCCCACAGCACCGAACGATGGTCAAAAGTGACAGGCTTACACTCAGCGATCAACCCTGCGGGCGCGTTTGCTGCGAGGAATTTCCTGAACGAATCGTCATGTACGCGCGCGCGCTTTTCGGCGACGCGGTAAATGTGCAAGGATTCGATGCGAGCGGGAAAGATTTCCTCAAAAGGAGCTCAGTAATGGCGAAAGCTGACGGCGGAGAATTAATTGCGCGCGTGATGCGCGAGAATCGGGTGAAGTATTGTTTCGCGATCAACGGCGGGCATCTGTTTCCGATCCTCGGCCAGTTGCGCAATCACGACATCAAGCTCATCCACATGCGTCACGAACAGGCGACCGCCTACGCGGCCGACGCGTACGCGCGCACCTCGGGCGAAGTCGGCGTGTGCATGGTGACCGCGGGATGCGGTCTCACCAACGCAGTGACGGGACTATGCGTCGCGGGACTGACCAACAGCGCCGTGGTCTGCATCTCGGGGCAGCATCCGAATACCGAGGATCATCTCGGATCGTTCCAGGAGGCCTACGGCTCCGAGGTCGTCGATAGCTTCTCGAAGTTCACCAAGCGGGTGACCGACTGGTCCACGATCCAGTTCGATCTGCGATCCGCGTTCCGCGAGGCCATCTCGCCGCCGCAGGGCGTTGCGCTGTTCGAGATTCCGCAGAACATTCTCTATCACCACGAAGAAGACTCGGGGCAGCGCAAGGGCGCGCGCGAATTTACGATGGACGACGTCCGCTCGGCGGGCGACCCGGCGAAGATCGATCGCGCGCTCGAGATGCTGGTGGCGGCTGAGCGTCCGCTGATCGCATGCGGCGACGGCGTGTTCTGGTCGCAGGCGGGCGCCGAGATGCGGGAGTTCGTCGAACTGACGAACATCCCGATTTACGCACGTCGCGCCGGCCAGGGCGTCGTGTCAGAAGAGCATCCGCTGGCGATTCGCGGCGCGTTCAAGAAGCCGTTCACCGGCGGCGCCGATGTGGTAGTCGCCATCGGCTTCCGTTTCTGGAGCGGCGAGCATTTCGGACAGCCGCCGACCTGGACCGACAAGGCCAAGTACATCCAGATCGATCCGACGCCGACGCGAATCGGATGGCAGGTGAACGCGGACCTGCCGATGGTCGGCGATCCGAAGATCGTGCTGCAACAGATGATCAAGCGCATCAAGGAACTCAAGCTCGACTTCTCGAAGAACAAAACTTCGCCGTGGGTCAAGCAGGTCTGGGAGACGCGTCAGCGCTTCGACAATACGATCAAGGAGCAGAACGCGAAGGTCTCGAAGAATCAGCCGATACATCCGGCGCGCCTGTGCGAAGATCTGATCACCGTGCTCGACAAAAACGCGACCACCGTCATCGACAGCTTCACGCTGTCGGGATGGATGAGCCGCGCGTTCACCTGCCGCTTCATGGGCCAGGTGGTGGACGCGGGTCCGCTCGCGCCGGTCGGTCACGGCGTCGGGATGGGCATCGGTGCGCAGCTCGCGCGGCCGGGCCAGCAAGTCGTCGTGATTAGCGGCGACGGCGGACTGGGAATCGGCGGCTGGGACATGGAGACTGCGGCGCGCTACAAGCTGCCGGTAATCACGGTGCTGTGGAACAACAGTTCGTGGGGCCCGAACTTCGATCAGATGCCGGGGCTGAAGGGCCGCACCGATCCGTTCAACATGCTGCCGAACATCCGCTACGACAAAATTTTCGCCGAGATGGGATGTCATGGCGAGCAGGTCGAGACCAACGAGCAGATCAAGCCGGCGCTCGAGCGCGCGTTCAAGTCAGGCAAGCCCGCGCTGATAAACGTGATCGGCGACGTCTCAGTCGGCAACGCAACGCTGGGCGGCAATTTGCTGGGTTCGACTGGATCGAACTAGCAACCCTCTCCGCCTCTGAAATTCCCTCCCCCGTTCGTGGGGGGAGGGTCAGGGTGGGGGACCTTATGCGGCACGATTGTCTGATACGCCGCAAATTTTCAATGGTGCAAGCTCCGCGCTCTACGCCACAAAAGTTCAGGATGAACTTTTTAGCCTGATCATTCCTCGCCCAACATGCTAAATCATTGCTGTGGATATCCCTCATGCAAGCTACCTCCACTCGACTGAGATCGTTAGGCGAACCGCGGTGAACGAACGCCCATCTCGACGGAATGAAGCTACCGATAAGTAGTGGGCGGTTTTGATTGAGCCGTCCAAAAAACTACGCTTTTGACCTAATTTCACCGTCTGCCGAGCGGACTGCGACCGCAATTGACGGTTCTACGACCATTTGGCTACATTGCTTCCGCGTGGGGGGCAATCGCCGTTTGTTGAAAATTTTGGAGTGGTTAGATTTAGACACGCTGAAAGTGCTCTCGCAGCATGGCGGGAACGTGGTGTTTTGTTTGTTAATCTCTGCGTTGATCAGAGTGGCAATTGTCTATACGACCGGTCCAGATTTTTTCTACCAGGATACGCTGCTTAGGCTTGACCATATCGCTAACATCGGGTTCGTAATTTGGCTGCTTCGCGAAGTGTCTGTGATACTCTGGAACAAAAGAGAAAAGCTCGTTCGAGGGTTACATGTCTTTGTGGTTGCGTGAGTCGTTTAGACTCCTGAAAACGTATCTCGCGGTCGGCGTAGTCTTCGCAATTTGGGGCCTCTTGTTCGAAGTGGTCCGTACACGGGGAATTTTAGATGAACAACAGGCGTTGATTTGCGCCTGTGTGATGGGATTTGCGACAGCGCAAGCGTTTCGGATCAGGCTGAATCGTCCAGTTCCAATGGTATTTGTGGCTCAGACAACAGCGACCGATGCCATTCGTTTTGTTGCGTGGTGGGAGCGTTCGATGGCATATGTTCCCATTCTCACGTTCACGATGTATTTGGGGTTTGTGTCGGCAGCCCCGCCGGCAGCGCCGTCCGATTCAACCAGTTTGGCGGGAGCTGAAAACATATCAATCCCTCCCTTTACGCTGAACAATTGAATGCCTTTCCCGCACATTGATCAGTGCATTATTTGCGATTCCGCGCGTCCCGAATTGGGCGGAAAAAGTACTATTCTGGGCTTCTACGGAATAGCGCCTAATGTTGATATTCGGGTGCAAAATCTAGAGATACCTCTCGGAGGAATTACATTCTTTTTCGTTGGCGGGGCGGGTGAAGGCGCAGGAAATTTGGTGCTTGAAGTGAAGGATTGGTCAGGGACTTTGATTTTTAGCCTTCCTCCTCACCCGGTAGACATTAAACGAGCCGAACGGATAAATTTGCCGTTCGTGATATCCGGTCTGATCAAGTTTCCGCGTACGGGGCGATATGTGATTCGTCTGTTAAAAGACGGCAATCAAATCTTCAGAGACACTTTCATGTTTTCGGTAGGTTCTCCTGAGGAGTTTGCGCAATTCGGGCTTATGGGCGGGCAGCTCGTACCAAAAAAATAGATTTGCGTTCGCATTTGAGTCTCGCGTTGGTGGTATGCCCATCTCAAAACCACAAGCAGTTGTGTAAACTGCACCCTTCCCGATACTTGATGAATGCCAAAGCCGCAGTATTACTCCTCGCTGCTGTTTTGACCGGGTGCAAAGCGGCGCCGCTTTGTTCGGCTGGGACTAAGCAGATGGGACAAGGGCCGCCTAATGACTCCGAGATTGCTTGCGTGAAGACCGTTAACGGTGCCGACGTCAAAGAAGGGCCGTACGTGCTCTATCGCGACGATGGTGGGAAGATGATCGTCGGCGAGTATCACGACGGCAAACAGAGCGGCGAGTGGACGATGTGGTACGACAACGGCCAGAAGAAATCGGTGGACCACTACAAAGACGGCGTGCAGGAGGGCGAGCACGTCGGCTGGTACACCAACGGCAAAATCGCGGCGGTCGGCATGTACAAGAACGGCAAGCGCGAGGGCGTCTGGAAGCGATGGGACCCCGAAGGATTCAAGAACTGGGAAGAGACCTACAAGGACGACAACAAAGTCTCGTGACCGCTGAACTGAAGAACGTGACGATCGTTGACGCGGATTTGTCGCGCGGCGAGCATCAACAGGCGCTGGTTACGATGCTCGATGCGTACATGCGCGATCCGATGGAGGGTGGCGAGCGTCCGTCGGAGCGAATCAAGCGCGACCTGGTGCCGGGCCTGCGCGCACATCCGGCGTGTTATGTATTCCTCGCGTATCGCGGCGGCTCGCCGGTCGGTTTTTCGATTTGCTTCCTGGGATTCTCGACCTTCAACGCGCGCCCTTTGATCAACATCCACGACATCTTCGTCGATTCGTCAGTGCGGGGAACTGGAATCGGCGCGATGCTGCTCGAACGAATCGAGGTCCGCGCGCGCGAGCTGAATTGCTGCCGGATCACGCTCGAAGTGCGCAAGGACAATCACGTAGCGCGCAGACTCTATCGCAAAGTCGGTTTCGATCAAGCGGCGTTTGGCGCGGAACGCATCCCGATGGAGTTCTGGCACAAGGCGCTATGAGTTCGCCGAAGTGTCTAACTCAATGTAG
Organism: Deltaproteobacteria bacterium; assembly: GCA_003161515.1. GTDB lineage: Bacteria > Desulfobacterota > Binatia > Binatales > Binataceae > Binatus. The sequence goes on along the minus strand of PMOH01000323.1, from coordinate 5,134 downwards.
TATGGGCCAGATAAAGTGGAACGCTGCGTAATAAAGTTCGGTACTACACTATCTCGACTTGGCGACGGATTCGGGCGTGGAAGATCCGTTCATATGGCGAGCACTCCTATCGTCCAGATCCGCTTGCTTGAGCTCACTGGGGCACGGTTCCGAAAGCCATCGGTCGGTGACTTCGTCCGCGAGACGATAGATAGCGAACGCTGAAGCGTGAATAGCGTATCGCCTGCCATCCGCATCGTTCACGAATCCACGACCGCATTTGCGGCAAATGAACTGAGTGATTCTTTCGCCCGGATCGATTTCCAATGGACGGTCGAACCAGTCGTGCGTTTCCCACGGATTTAGATTTGTTTCCATTGCCCCACCTGGTCGGACGACTATTCGTTCAGAGATGTGCCGGAGGGAACCTCTTCTCAAATAATCATTGCTCGGTAAGACCACTTTGCCCAATACCGAATTGTTCTCCAGGGAACATAGATTGTATTTTGCAAATTTTACCAGCAGCGTGTGATCGGATCGTTGCGCCGTGAAGGGTTTTTGCGACCCGTAACCAGAATAGATTCGTAAGACAGTTGGTGTTGGGAGAGGCAGAAGAGTTCTTTGAGTAGGTCTATCCTTTTCCGTCCGTACTTTTGACGAGGGGCAGCTCGATAACGATCCGTGCGCCACCGCCGGACCTCGTCTCAGCTCTTATCGAGCCGTCATGCTGTTCGATGACCTGCTTGGCGATGTAGAGTCCGAGACCGAGTCCGCCGTAGTTGTGACTGATTGTAGTCCGCTCGAAGCGTCCAAAGATTCGCGACAAATCTTCGACCGGAATACCAATGCCGCGATCTTGCACGATCAATGTCGCGTTGCCGTCGTCCACTTTCAGCTCGACCTCGACCGGCTTTCCCGCGCCGTATTTGATCGCATTGGAAATGACGTTGCCGATCGCTTCATCAAGCCGGAACCCGTCCAGATATGTGTTGACTCCGTCCGCGACCTTCAGACGGAATTCACAGCGCGCGTTGGCCGCGTCCTCGGAGAATCGCTCGGCGACTTCCTTGACCACGCGGCCAAGGTCGTTGGGCGCCAATTCCAATGACAATCTTCCACTGGCCAGCTGCGAGACGTCGAGCAGGCGATCCACCAAACGGCGCATCCTGTCGGTCTGATCTTTGGCCCGGCTTACGCTCGCTTTTACCTGGTCCATGTCGGCGGCCTGGGCATGGCGCTCGAGCAGGCCCAGCCGGAGAACCAGGGTACTGAGCGGGGTGCGCAGTTCGTGCGATGCAATCGCCAGGAACTCATCGCGCATCCGCACTGCCGCCTCCGCTTGTTCATTGCGTCGGCGCTCGCTCAGGTCGGTCACGATGATCCCGACTGACGGTTTGCCTTCGAGGTCCACCGGATTGAGCGAGAATTGAGTTGGAAGAGGGTCGCCCGAACTCGGCAACAGCGTCATCTCGGCGCGCACAGATGCGCGCGACGCCTGCTTGATCAACTTTTTGAGCGTCTCGCGATCTTCTTCGGGGACGAATTCGCACACGTCGTTGCCCATGATCCGATCGAGTGAAACGCCGACCATGCGCGCGAAAGCGGAATTGCAGTACAGGATGGTTCTATCTTTGGAAAGTGAAACCGCCCCTTCGTTCATGCTCTCGACTAAAACGCGGTAGGGATGTTCGGCGCCTTCGAGGGTGAAGACTTTCTCGCCGCCGGGTCCCGACACCACGAGCGCATCGACCTCGCCGCTGCGAATCGCGTCAAGGGTTTCTTCGGCTTCCTGAAGCCGCTGGCGAAGCTCATCGAGTTCCAGGCGTACACTGGGTTTTAGGTTGGCCTTCATTTCGATTTACCCGCGATGGCAAGGCCGAGCAGCACTTTGGGCCGATCCGACAAGTCGCCGACCATGCGTTTTGTAGGGAGTGGTTCTTCTTTTATCAGGGTCGGCGCCGCGATGATGTCGGATTCAGTCGCGCGGCCGGGCTCCTGATAAATATCGACGACCTCGAGATCGTAGTTGCCTTCCAGATCGGTTTCGCAAATTTCGCGCAAATTTCGCAGTGCAGTGGTCGAGCGGGGAGTGGTGCCACTGGTAAACAGGCGCAGCATATAGCGCCCGTGCTTCGACTTGGACGCCTTCGCGCGCGCGTGCGGTGTGATTCGATGAATTTTTGCCACCATATGCCTCAGACTACGCTCAGTTCCAAACTCATAAGGACCTTATCGGTTGCCGAAAGATCGCCAATGATGCGCTTGACCGGCGCCGGGAGTTTTCTGACCAGGGTCGGAATCGCGACAATCTGATCGTCCTTGGCCAGCTCCGGATTGCGCATGAGATCTATCACCTCGATCGTGAAGCGACCGGGCATGTGCGTCTCACAGATGCGCCGCAAATTGTCAATCGCGGTGACCGATTTGGTCGATTGGCCGGCGACGTACAGGCGCATCTTCCACGATTCGTCGGCCTGCGCTTTAGGTTTCTTCGGCACGTTCGATTTCTGCGACCGCACGTTGTGAGAATTTTTTCGTGGAGCGGTCTTTTTCTTCACCTGATAACTCTACCTTTAATTATTTCCTATTGGAGTTTTGAGACAAGTGACCGTTGGCTCTGCGACTTTTCGCCATGGCTGATTGATTGTCGAGCGCCCGCTTCTCGCGCTTGCTTTCGAGCGAAAGCGCTCTATCTACCTCGACTGCATCGGCTTCGAATTCGGCTCGCAGCGCTTCGATCTGCGCTTCCATCGCCTTGCGCCGCCGCTCGAGCTGGGCGCGTTTGATCTCCTGGTCGTCAGCCTGCCGAACCGACGCGTCGCGCTCCTGCTCTTCGAGCGCCACCCGCGCGGAACCGGTGAGCATCCCGGACGGGCCGAGATAAACCTCGACCAGCTTAATGCCCTTGCTGCTCAGCAGAAACTCACGGATCTGGTTGGAGTGATTCATGCCGCGCGACTTCAGTACGTAGAGCCCTCGATTGCGCTCCCCGGAAATCTCGATATCGCGCACCAGCATCCAGGTGTCGATCAGCGAGGAAACTCCGGTGTCGGAGGTTTCCAGCCGTCCGCCATTTTCGGTGAGCACGGTGAAGAACCCGGTGACGCCCTCGGTCTTCAGAAAGTCGATGAGCAGCGTAAGCATCGCCGACACTTCGCGCTCAGTTCCGGCCGAGATCAGGTTCGAGATCGGATCCACCACCACCACGGCGGGCCGAAATCGGTTGATTTCCTTGTGCATCGAAACCAGATGCATTTCGAGCCCATAGAGAAACGGCCGCTGCGCGACTATCCGCAGCCGCCCGCTGTCGAGATGGGGCTGCAGGTCGATGCCGATCGATCGCATGTTACGAACGATCTGTTTCTCCGATTCCTCGAACGCAAAGTAAAGGACGCGCTCGCCACCCTCGCACGTCGACCGCGCCAAGGCACTGGCAAAGCTGCTTTTCCCCATCCCGGCAGTACCCGACATAAGAACCGTGCTGCCGCGATAGTAGCCACCCACCCCGAGCATCGCATCGAGGTCAGGCACACCGGTAGAAATCACCTGGCTCGAGACCTTGTGGTTTAAGGCCATCGAAGTGACCGGCAGTACCGAAAACCCGCGCTCGTCGATGATGAACGGATACTCGTTAGTGCCGTGGCGGCTGCCGCGATACTTCACGATCCGAATGCGGCGGGTGGTGATTTGATCGCGGACGCGATGGTCGAGCAGGATCACGCAGTCGGCGACGTATTCTTCGAGACCGTAACGGGTGAGCGCGTTCTCGCCGCGTTCGCCGGTGATGATCGCGGTTACCCCGAAAGATTTCAGGTATTGAAACAGGCGCCGGATTTCCGCGCGCAAGAGCGCCGTGTTCGAAAATCCCGAAAAGAGCGTCTCGATCGTGTCCAGCACCACCCGCTTCGCGCCGACCGATTCGATCGCGTACTTGAGCCGGATGAACAGTCCTTCGAGGTCGTACTCACCGGTCTCGGCGATTTCATTTGGATCGATGTGGACGTGATCGATTGCGAGCTTGCCCTCGCGCACAAGCTTGCCCAGATCGAAATCAAGCGCGGCTGAGTTTACGACCAGCTCGTTTTTGGTTTCCTCGAAGGCGACGAAAACGCCCGGTTCCCCATATTCCCGGATGCCGTTGACCAGAAACTCGACGCCGAGCATGGTCTTGCCGCAGCCGGCGCTGCCGCAAATGAGTGTCGCACGTCCGCGCGGAAGTCCGCCGAGAGTTATCTCGTCCAGGCCGACGATGCCGGTGGGCGCTTTTTCGAGACGCTCGACCGTTTTGGCCAATACGGCCAGGCCGGTCCTTTTTTTCGACAACCTCTGCATATGCTCTGATAAAGAAGTCTAAGTTTGCATCAGTTCTTTGATGAATTTGAACCTTAGTGCACTTTGCAAACAGTTCAAAGCAACGGGAGGGCGGACAGCGAATATATTTTTGAACGATCGGTAAAATTTACAATTGAGAATCGAGATGCGAGGGATCCCTGAAGTAGGATCCCTCGCATCGTTGGTGTCGTTCTTAGTGATTCGCCGCCATCCGCTTAGCCATTTCTTCGGGAGTCGGATCTTCTTTGTGCGTGGCGAGTGACCAAGTGTTGCCGAACGAGTCCTGCACCGTCGCCATGCGATCGCCCCAGAACTGATCGGTCGGCGGACTCACCGACTTGGCGCCCGCGCCGGTCGCGCGTTTGTACATCGAGTCCACGTCGCTGACGTAAACATAGAAGGCGCTGGTTGAGGCGCCGCTCTGCATCGGCTCACCGAGCATCAGCCGCGAATTTCCGATGCTCACTTCGGCGTGCATCACGGTGCCGTCGGGTCCGGGCATCCGCATGACCTCCTCGGCACCGAGCGCCGACTTCAGGAAATCGATCATCTTCGCGACGCCCTTCACGTTAATGAACGGAGTGACGGTATGGTACCCGTCGGGAATTGGTTTGACCGCTTTGCTCGCCATGACGATTACTCCTCTGGGTTTTTGAGTTAGGAAAACATCCCTCAGCACCTCGAGCGAGGATCGATCTCTGAAATATCGCTGATGGATTTGGAACGCAACCCTGGGAGGAATTCCGGATACGCTCAGCTCGCCCGCGCCGTGGATGGTGTGAGTCGGCACACGTCGAGAAAGATCCGGGGTCCCTCGGCTACG
>PMOH01000429.1 GCA_003161515.1 Deltaproteobacteria bacterium | reverse complement strand
GATATTCACGATCGCGCCCTCGCTTTGCTTCGCCAGGTGCGGGATACAGGCCTTGGCGCACAGGAACGGACCCTTCGCATTCACCGCCATCACGCGGTCCCACGCCTCTTCGGCGAAATCGCTCACCGGCCCGACCGCGATGATCCCCGCGTTGTTCACCAGGATGTCGATCGCGCCGAGTTTCGCGACAACTTCCGACGCCATCCGCTCGAGGTCGGCGAAGCGCGTCACGTCGGCGAGAATCGGAATCGCTTTGACGCCGAATCCCTTGACCTCTTCGACGGTGCGATTTAGATCGGTTTGCGCGCTGAGATTGTAGGTGAGCGCGCGATCCCCGGGATTTCCAAGATCGACCAGCGCGACATTGGCTCCCGCGCCGGCCAGCTTCAGAGCGATTCCGCGCCCGATTCCCCGCGCTGCGCCGGTGACGATTGCGTTCTTGCCCTTGAGTTCCATGCAATTCTGTCTAGCACGACCTTGGGCGACTGCGGTAAGCGCCGACGCTTACTCGAACGCGCTCTCGCCCGTGATGTCGCGGCCGAGGATCAACGTGTGCACGTCGAAGGTGCCCTCGTACGTGTTCACGGTCTCGAGGTTCAGCATGTGCCGAATCACCGGGTACTCGTTCACGATTCCGTTGGCGCCCAGCATGTCGCGAGCGTCGCGCGAGATTTTCAGCGCCTCGTTGACGTTATTTCGCTTGGCAAACGACACGTGCTCCGGCCGCATCTTGCCCTGATCCTTCAGATGCGCGAGCCGCAGGCAGACCATCTGCGCCTTGGTGATTTCCGTCAGCATCTTCACCAGCTTCGCCTGCACCAGTTGATAGCCCGCGAGCGGCCGCGAAAATTGCTTGCGCGATTTCGTGTAATCCAGCGCGCAGTGGTAACACGATCGCGCGGCGCCAATCGCACCCCACGCGATTCCATAGCGCGCCTGCGTCAGGCATCCGAGCGGACCCTTCAGTCCGCGCGCTTTCTCGAGATGCGCCGTTTTCGGAATCCGCACGTCCTCTAAAATCAGCTCCGAGGTGATCGACGCGCGCATCGAAAATTTCCCGTGGATGTCGCGCGTCGAGAATCCCGGCGTTCCCTTCTCGACCAGGAACCCGGTTATGCCCTCATCGACCTTGGCCCACACAATCGCGACGTCCGCGATCGAGCCGTTCGTGATCCATCGCTTGGTCCCGTTGAGAATCCAGCCGTCGCCGTCGCGCCGCGCCCGCGTTTCCATCCCGCCCGGGTCCGAGCCGTGGTCCGGTTCGGTCAGCCCGAAGCATCCGATCAATTTTCCCTTGGCCATCTCGGGCAAGTAGCGTTGCTTCTGTTCCTCGCTGCCGTTTGCATAAATCGCGTACATCGAAAGCGCGCTTTGCACCGACGCGAACGAGCGCAGGCCCGAGTCGCCCGCCTCGAGTTCCTGCATGATCAGGCCATAGGCGACATTGTTCATGCCCGCGCATCCGTAGCCCTTCAGATTTGCGCCAAACATCCCAAGCTCGGCCATTTGCGGAACAAGATGCATCGGGAAGGATTCGCTCGCAAAACTGCGCTCGATCGTCGGCAGGATCTCGCGATCGACAAAGCGCTTGGCGGTGTCCCGCGCCATTCGCTCTTCATCAGTCAGCAGGTCGTCAAGGTGAAAAAAGTCGAGGTCTCTCAATAATTCCGACATCTTGCGCTCCACTCAATTTCTAATTGGGTTTTCCAACGCTCATCCTTACACGCCCCGCGAATTTCATAAAGCGGCCAGCGCGGCGAACATTGCTAACTGCCCGACTTACAAGCAGCTTCAATTGTCCTTGACACACTACACTCGCTGTGAAAGCGTTCGCCCCACTGATCTGGCGGTACGGGGGGCTATCGAATGCATCAGTGGAAGGCGGGTTGGCACAGGGCGGTTCTCGCGCTGGCTTTCGTTGCGATCATCGGCACTGTCGCCTCTGCGGCATCCGCTCTTGCGGCCGGACTGACCGTCTCCCCCCTGACGATCGCGTTCGGCAATGTAGTCTTCGGCGTTACCGGCGCGACCAGCACCGCGCACACGGTGACGATCAGCGATCCCGCCGCGGGGCCGCCGATCTCCAGCCTGAGTATTCAACTGACCGGCACGAACCCGGGCGATTTCCAGATTTCGAACAACACCTGCGGCGCGACTCTCGCGCCCGGGACCAAATGCATACTGAAAGTGACGTTTACGCCAACCACGCTGGGCGCGCGCGGAGCGAACCTGGCGATCAGCGACTCGGCCAACAGTAATGCGGCCGCGGTAACGCTCGGCGGCACCGGTGTCGCGGGCAAATTGACTATCACGCCGCTTACTTTGAGTTTCGGCAATACAGTTGTGGGTGCTACCAGCGTCGCCAAGACGACGAGTCTCAGGAATCCCAATACGGTCGCGCTTCACATTGATTCAGTGTCGCCATCGGGAGCGTTCAGCATCGCGAGCGACGGATGCAGCGGCAGTGATCTCGCGCCTGCGGCCACTTGCGCCATCAAGACGATGTTCAGTCCCACGCAGACCGGCACTCAGAACGGGAATTTGACTTTCACCGACGACGCGGCGGACAGTCCGCAGTCGGAGGCGCTGACCGGCATCGGAATTCTTGCGAACCTGACCTTCTCGCCGCTCTCGCTGGGGTTCGGCAGAGTGCATGTCGGCTCAGTGTCGGCAACCAAGAGCGTCACGATCGGAAATCCAAATATACTGCCGCTGCATATCACATCGATCGGTGCGGCGACCCCGTTCGAAGTCGTCGCGAACACCTGCGGCTCGTCGATCGCGGCGGGCGGAAACTGCCAGGTGTCGGTGACGTTCAATCCGACGACCGACAGCAATCCGGCGGGAACGACTCAAATCGGCCAGCTGATTGTTACCGACAACGGCAAGCCCGTGTCGCAATCAGTGCCATTGAGCGGGATAGCATTCGGCGCAGTACCAACGGCGACCGCTACTGCAACATCGACCGCGACGGCGACTGCGACCGTTACTGCCACCGCAACTGATACAGCTACGGCGACCGCAACCGCCACGGACACTCCAACGCCGACTGCGACGGCCACGGCGACGCCGACCGCGACCGCTACAGCGGCATCGACGGCGACCGCGACGAGAACATCAACACAGACGCCGACGGCAACGCCGAGCCCGGGACTGACACCGGTAATCTTTGTCACTGACGATTACTCGTCCTTCAACATTTCCAGGGTCACCGCATATCCGTTGGGAAGTACAGGGAACGTTCCAACGCTTATTCCGATTGGATTCGCCGGTCCGTCATCTATCGCCAAGGACGCGAGCGGCAGGATTTATGTGGCGAACGGGGAAGGCGGTACAACTGAAGCTGGAAGCATCGCAATTTATCCGGCGGGCAGTACCGGCCAAGTTCTACCAATCGCCGAAATCAGTGGAGTGAACACAGGATTGTCCAATCCCAACGGGATTGCACTCGACTCGGCAGGTAACATCTATGTCACCAACCTCAGCGGCGGCCCGTCTAGCAACGGCAGCATCACCGAATATGCTGCGGGCAGTAATGGCGACGTAGCTCCGATCGCGACGATCACGGCGACTGACTATGCGGTCTCCGATCCGCAGGGCATCGCGCTGGATACCGCCGGCAACAGTTATGTTGCGAACTTCACCGGGAATAACGGCAGCATCTCGGTGTTTGCGCCGGGAAGTAATGGCAACGCGACTCCCATCGCAAGTATCACGGGATCCAATACTGGGCTCAATGGCCCAAACGGTGTCACGCTTGATTCTTCGGGCAACATCTATGTTTCAAATCGAGGAGATAGCATTACCGTTTATCCGGCAGGTTCCGACGGCAATGTAGCTCCGATTGCGACCATAGCCGGTTCGAATACTTTGCTCGACTACCCTCAAGCTCTCGCACTGGATTCTGCAGGGAACATTTACGCTGCAAACTCCGTCGGTGATATCAACGGTGTCATTTACGCCTCAGGGACGATCACGGTCTATCCACCTGCCAGCACCGGAAACGTCTCGCCCAGCGCCGTGATTTACGGGAGCAATACGCAGTTGACCGACCCCGTTGGCCTGCTGATCGACTCGAGCATTTACGTCGCCAACTTTGCGGATCCAAACAATGAACTGACTCTTTATTCGCCCGGAGCGAACGGAAACGTACCGCCGACGGCCAACTTGAGCAATCCGGCGACTGGCATGTACGGTCCGGTCGGGATTGCGATCGATGCCAACCGGAAAACCTACGTCGCCAATTCGTTTTTCAGCATGGGCAAACCATCGGGCAGCGTTACTATTTATCCTTCGGGCGGCTATGGCGTAGCAGGTCAACCGAGCGCGACGATCATTGGGGCCAACACTGGACTGGATTCGCCCACTGGCATTGCGCTCGATACCAACGGCAAGATCTATGTGTCGAATCAGTCGGGTGGTTCGACGGGCAATGGAAGCGTCACCGTTTACGCGGCGGGAAGTAATGGAAATGCGACCCCAACCGCGACCATCGTTGCCGCGAACACTTTTTTTGGAATACTATTCGATCCGGCCGGTATAGCGGTCGACACCAACGGCAATATCTATGTACTGGCCTCCAGCACGTCGGGAAATTGCGTCGATGTCTTCGCTCCGGGAAGCAACGGCACTGTGACCCCCAGCTCAGTCATCGTGGGCGCACAGACCCAACTGTCTCAACCCAGCGGCATCACTCTCGATTCCAACGGAAACATATACGTCGCAAACAAGTCCACCCCCGCCAGCATCACGATGTACGCCGCTGGCAGTAGTGGAAACGTTGCGCCGACTTCCGTGATTTCCGGCAGCAATACAGAATTAAATTCGCCGGTCGGAGTTGCTGTCGATTCCAGCGGCAACATTTATGTGGCGAACTCGTACAGCACCACCAGCGGGAGCACTGGCACCGTGACAGTCTACGCGGCCGGCAGCAGCGGAAACGTGACACCCATACAAACGATATCCGGCGGCGACACCGGGCTTCGTACGCCCATGGGAATCGCGCTCGGTTTTATCTCGCAATAGAAAGGGAATCTGTAACAGGATGAGGAGTGCTAAGATCACCGCGGTCTCAAGGTGCTGATAGCGGGCGGCATGGGCAACGGTTTTCTCACCACCACGGAGCTGTATACCCCATAGCCAAAGCAGCGAAGCGACCTCGCGCCGGTGTCTGCTCTCCTATGGATAGATATTGAACTCGATCGGCAGCGTCTGATCGGGGTGGGGACCGTCGCATACCAGGTCGATCAAATTAACCTGGGTCGTCCAGTGGCCGGCTTTGGTTGGCGTGCCCTCGAACAACCAATCATTCATCCCGCTTTGCCGAACCCCCGGAGGAAGGCTGTGCGCGGCAACCAACGCCTCTCCCGCGGCATGACCACCACATCCGGCAGCTTTATCGTCGAGAATAATTGCCGCATGGATGGGATGCCCCACCTGGCCTTGAGTTCCTTCCGCCCGAAAGGGCAGCTCACGAGCCGCGCATCCTCCGATAAAAAATATTATTGTGATCGCAAGCAAGATAGATGATGCGCCGGTTGGTGCTGCGCTGCCGTCAATTTTCATCGCTCAATCCATTACCGAAATCCCGCGGTATTAGCCACTTGTGATGTATGCGACGGCGCCGCCACTTGCATCGCGCGCCGCGATGTTTAAATTCATAGCGGTTCCACAGGCCGCCGATGTGGTGGTTTGTCCGGGCTGAATCAGAACGATTAGCAACACGGGAGAATATTCTACATGCCAGCCAAAACGGTTGAGCTGCACGAGAGGGCACGGGTCGGAATCGTCAAAGGCGCGACGCTGGTGATGGAAGCCGCGCGCGTTACGCTCGGGCCTAAGGGCCGCAACGTCATGATCCAGCGGAGCTTCGGCGCGCCAACCGTCACCAAGGACGGCGTCACCGTGGTCAAGGAAATCGAACTCGAGAACCGCTTCGAGAATATGGGTGCGAAGCTGATTCGCGAGGTCGCGCAGAAGACCTCCGACGTCGCCGGCGATGGCACCACCACCGCGACGGTGCTGGCGGGCGCGATTGTGCGCGAGGGAATCAAGCTGCTCGCCGCGGGATTCCCCGCGATGGAACTGCGGCGCGGAATCGAGGCCGCCGTGCTCAAAGCGGTCGGCGCGATCAAGGAGATGTCGCGGCCGGTGAAGGAGCACGACCGTCTCGAGCAGGTCGCGACGGTCTCGGCCAACGGCGACAAGTCGATCGGCAAAATTGTCGCCGACGCGATGGACAAGGTCGGCAAGGAAGGCGTGATAACCGTCGAAGAGGCCCGCGGACTCGATACGGTGCTCGACCTGGTCGAAGGGATGCGCTTCGATCGCGGATACCTGTCGCCGTATTTCGTCAC
>PMOH01000309.1:1357-7284 GCA_003161515.1 Deltaproteobacteria bacterium | reverse complement strand
TACCTGTCGCCGTATTTCGTCACCAACGCCGACAAGTTGACGGTCGAGCTCGACGAGCCGCTGATCCTGTTCCACGAAAAGAAGCTGTCGAACCTGCGCGAAATCCTTCCTCTGCTCGAAAGCGTCGTGCAGACCGGGCGCCAGCTCCTGATAATCGCGGAGGACGTCGAGAGCGAGGCGCTCGCCGCGCTGGTCGTGAACAAGTTGCGCGGAACGCTCAAAGTCGCGGCGGTCAAGTCGCCGGGATTCGGCGATCGGCGCAAGGAAATGCTGCAGGACATGGCGGTGCTGACCGGCGGCACTCTGATCGCCGAGGAACTCGGCACCAAGATCGAGAACATCGAGATCGCGTCGCTGGGCAAAGCCAAGAAAGTTCTAATCGATAAGGACAACACCACTATCATTGGCGGCGCGGGCAAGAAGTCCGAAATCCAGGGACGAATCGAATTGATCCGCCGCCAAATCGAAGAGACCACTTCCGACTACGATCGCGAGAAGCTCCAGGAACGGCTGGCCAAGCTCACTGGCGGCGTCGCCGTGATCAAAGTTGGCGCGGCGACCGAAGTCGAGCTGAAGGAAAAGAAGGCGCGCGTCGATGACGCCGTCCATGCGCTCCGCGCCGCGGTCGAAGAAGGAATCGTTCCCGGTGGCGGCGTTGCGCTGGTGCGCGCGATCGCCGCGGTCAAGTCGACGCGACTCAATGAAGACCAGAAGGCCGGCGCGGGGATCGTCGCAGCCGCGATGTCGGAACCGCTCAAGCAGATCGCGCGCAACGCCGGACACGAGCCGGAAATTGTTCTCAACGCGGTGCTCGAGGGCAAAGGCGATTTCGGTTTCAATGCGGCGACCGAAGTTTATGAGGATCTCGTCAAAGCCGGCGTGCTCGATCCCGCCAAGGTCGTGCGTTCGGCACTCGAGAACGCGTCGAGCGCCGCCTCGATGATGTTGACGACCGAGGCCGCCGTCGCCGAAGCGCCGAAGAAACCCGCGCCGATGCCGGCGATGCCCGGTGGTGGCGGCATGGGTGGAATGGGCGGCATGGGCGGCATGGGAGGTATGGGTGGCATGGGCGGAATGGGTGGTATGGGTGGTGGAATGGACGACTACGGCGACGATTTTTAAGTAGTTTTGCAATAGATATCCGCGCAGAGAATACGGACAGAGCGGTTCCGGCGGAGACAAAAAGAGCGATCAAACGGGAACTAGACGCCAAGTGAATCAAATAGCTGTTTTCGCGCACTAGATATAGTTACTTTGCGAACTGTTATGAGTAGCTATATGCAACTCTCGCTGCCGCGAGAAGATTAGCAATGATGCGCAATACCCCACTGTGAGTGGACTTAAATGAATTCGACATCATTCCTTATCTTCTGGATTTTCACTTCCGTCTGACTAACTCGTGGTCTCGGCGCGCTAACTACAAATAGCCAATCGGGTCAATAGTACTAGCGATAGCAATTTACACGATCACCCTTGCATAGGGCTGGGAGTTTGTGAGACAAAATGATGGTCTTAATGCAGGGGTCTTGAATCACTTAGCTAAAGCCTCTGCGCAATCCTTAGGAGGATGAAATGGAAGGGTTAATGAGAAAATCTTCAAAACTGGTCGGTCTTGCCGGGGCTGTGTTGGCCCTTTCGTTGCTCGGTGGTTGTTCGTCGAACGAGCCGGATCCAGCACAGCGCGCCGTCAACGCGGCGAATCAGGCTGACCAGGCGGCGGCTCGTGCCGATGCAGCGGCCCAGAAATCGGCGGCGGCAGCGGCGCAGGCTCAGGCAGCGGCCAGCCGCGTAGAGCAGGCAGCCAGCGATGCGAAGGCAGCTGCGGATCGTGCAGAAGCGATCGCGTCCAAGACGATGACCGAGCATCATGAACATCATGCCCGTCGTCATCGTCGCGCGGCAGCGGCTGAAGGTGCGACAGGAGATACCGGTGCGACTGGCGCGACGGGTGCCACTGGCGCGACGGGAGATACCGGCGCGACTGGTGCTCCGGGCGCGACAGGCGCTCCTGGGACTCCGTAATTTCGCTCAGGCTTGATAGTCACGAGGGCGGTTGCTTCGGCAGCCGCCCTCGTTTGTCTATCTGTCCACTACCGGACTGAGTACTCAGTTCCGGATCTCAGTTTTCCCGACTAGCGACGAGCGGTGTACAGATCCGTCCTGAATTGTGCGGCAACTCAGCGCGCGAAAGTCACTATAACTTTCAGCGACTCGGGCGTTTGCGCCGTCGCGAACGCTTCGGTGATCTGCGCCAGCGGAAACCGATGCGTCACCAACTCTTTCGCGTTGATCACTCCGCGCTCGACCAGCGACAACGCCTCGCGCGTTTCATCGGGACCGCATGAGTAGCTCGGAACCAGACGGGTCTCGTTGAAGTACAAATCGTGCGGCTTGACGATCAAATCGTCGTCGGGCGGCGTGGCCGTAAACTGAACAACGGTAGCGCCCTTCCCTGCCGCGGCAATCCCCGTGGCGATTGCTTTTGAAGTGCCGGGTCCGACGATCACAACGTCGGCCATCGCGCCGTTGGTGATTTCGCGCACTTGCTCGACCAGGTTGTCGCCTTCTACGACGATCCCGCGATCCGCGCCAAGCTCGATCGCACGCTTGGCGCGCGAGTGAAACAAGTCCGCGCCGATGATCGTCCCCGCGCCGAGATGCCGCGCGAGCTTCACATGCATCATGCCCATGATGCCCAGCCCGATGATCAGAATCGACTCGCCGGCCTTCAGCCCCGAGCGCTTGAGCGACTTGACCACGCATGCGGCCGGCTCGATCAGCACGCCGTCGGCGTCGGCCATCGAGTCGGGAATGCGCAGCGTGTCGCGCTGGTTAGCCGCGCTCACGAGAAAGTATTCCGCCATCCCGCCCGGCACGATATTGGTCGCGCGCCAGGTCGCGCATTGCACGTATTCGCCGCGCCTGCACGCCGCGCATTGAAAGCATGGCGCATGATGGTGCACGAAAACTCGATCGCCCTTTTTGAAATCGCGCACCGCTGCGCCGGTCTGCTCGACGATACCGACCGGCTCATGGCCGAGCACCAGCGGCGCTTTGCGCTTGATGTACCAGGGCATGATGTCGCCCGAGCAGATGCCGCACGCGCTCGCGCGCACCAGGATATCTGTGTCGCCGACCACCGGCCGCGCACTTTCTTCGACGCGGATGTCGCCGAAATCGTAAAGCCGAGCTACCTGCATAAAGTTACCGCCATGTTAGAATCGCATCATGCCACGACCGAAATGTCCTCCGATAGCCGCCGACATAATTACCGAGATCGGCAACCAGGTCGTTTTGATCGAGCGCAAGAATTTTCCGCTGGGCTGGGCTATCCCCGGCGGCTTCGTCGATTTTGGCGAGACGGTCGAGCAGGCCGCGGTGCGCGAGGCGCGCGAGGAGATTTCGCTCGAGGTCGAGCTGCGCGCGCTGCTCGGCGTGTATTCGCGGCCCGATCGAGATCCGCGCGGCCAGACGATTACGGTGGTGTACGTCGCGCGCGCGTCGGGGACGCCGCGCGGCGCCGACGACGCCAAGAATGCCACGCTATGTGACCCGCGCAATCCGCCGGCGCCGCTAGCATTCGATCACGCGGAGATTCTCGCCGACTATGTGCACTGGCTGGAGACTGGAGAATTCCCGGCTCCTTGGCGCAAGTCTTAAGCCGGAATCCTGACGGCTTCCGTGCGCGCCGAATCCGATTGCGTCCGTGCACGCAAGATCAGCGCGGCGGCAAGGTATGCTCCTAACAGCATTGGAAATCCCGGGTGCGGCGCCGCCTTGATCACTTCGGTCACGATGCAGATCACGAGCGTCGCGCCGCCGGCGATCAACCCGATGTTCCCGCCAATGTCCTCGCCGATGTTCCCGGTTGGCTCGCGCGACTGGAATCCCCGCCATGCGGCTAACAGCCCGAACAAGAACAAAGGCAACAGCAGCAGGGTCTCCTCGATCCAGGCAAGCGGCGACATCAGAAGCGCGAGCGCGACCCACATTCCGAACACGAGACCATCGAGATCGGCGCGTCCGTGGCTCGTTATCGTCGCCGCGGCGGCGATTGAAAGCAGCGCGAGATCAATGAGCCCGGTGAGTCCCCAGACTGCGATGACCGGCTCTGCGCGGACCGTGGTACCGGCGAGGTGCGCTACGCCTTTCCGCACAACAGACAGCACTGTGAGTTCCGCGCGCCCCCCGACGTGATACGAGATCGGCAGTCCGTGTGTAACCAGCTCGAACCAGTGAACGGGATTGGTTAACAGTACGCCGGCGACGAAAATGCCGATCGTCCAGCCGAGCGAGCGCCAGCGGCGGCTGAACAAAAAATATCCCGCAGCTCCCGCAGGGAAAAGTTTCAGCAACGCCGCGAGCGCCATGAAGATTCCCGCTGCACCGGGACGATTCCTCCGCGCGCAGAACCATGCCGCGCACAACAGCGCCAGCAGCATTGGCGCGATTTGGCTCCAGACCAGCGCGCCCGCGAATGGGCGCGACATCAACACCAGGGAAAGCACGATGATCGTAGGCGCGGCGCCAAGCGGCGGATCGTTGCCGCGCGCCAACAATAGTACGGCGGCGATCACGCACAGGAATTGCGCGGCGTGCCAGATCCAGAACGCGGTCTTCCGGTCGAGCCGGGCGAGCGGCGAAAATGTTTCGATGAAAGACGGCGGCTGGTTGCAACCGTGCATCGGCCCGCGCATGTCCGTCCACGGGTTGCCACCGCTCGAATAATCGCTCCACCAGCCGTAGAAGACGGTGAAATCGAACTGGTCGTATCGATGCGATATCGCGGGCAAGCGCTGGGCGAGCGAGATCGCCGCGACCAGCGCGAGGATCGCCGCTACAATCGTGGTAATCGGAAGGCGCCGAATAAAGATGCGCAAGTCCGCGCGCTCGGCCATCGCGTTCTAGCGCTTGAGCTTCACGACGGCGCGCTCGATGCGATCGAATGCCTCGTTCAGATTCCTGGTCGAGGTGGCGTACGACAGCCTGACGTGTTCCGGCGCGCCGAAGTCGTTGCCGCCAACCAGCGAGACGTGCGCCTCGTCGAGTAGAAATGCCGCGAGCGTGTCGCCATCGGTGATCTGCTTGTCGCCAAACCTGGTGCCGAGCAGTTCTGACACATTCGGAAAAGCGTAAAACGCGCCCTGCGGTACATTGGGCAGCTTGAACCCCGGAATTCGCCGCACGCGCTCGACCACCAGCGCGTTGCGCTCGCGAAACGCCTCGAGCATCGGCTTGAGCGCGTCCTGTGGACCGGTCAGCGCCTCGATCGCCGCGGCTTGCGTGATCGAATTGGGATTGCCGCTGTTCTGGCTCTGCAAGCGGCCGGCAGCCGCGATCGCTTCTTTCGGTCCGGCTGCGAATCCGATGCGCCATCCAGTCATCGCGTAAGTTTTCGACAGCGAGTTGAACACGATGCCGTGGGACTTGAGCCGCGGCTCGATGTGGAACAGGTGCGGCGCGAACTCGCCGTACGCAATGTGCTCGTAAACGTCGTCGGACATCACCCAGACGTCGGTATCGACCAGCACGCGCGCGATTGCGGTGAGCTGTTCGGGCCCGTACACGGCGCCGGTCGGATTCGAAGGCGAGTTGAGCATGATGCCCCGCGTGCGCGGCGTAATCGCGCGTCGCAACGCCTCGGGCTCGAGCATGAAACCGGATTCTTCGGAACACCGCACGAACTTCGGCTCGGCGCCCGACAGCGAAACCATCGCGGCGAAACTGACCCACGCCGGGGTCGGGATGATCACCTCGTCGCCTTCGTCGAACAGCGCTGCGATCACGTTCGCCTCGGCCTGCTTGCATCCCGCCGACGCGATTATCTCGGCCGGCTCGTAGTCGAGGTTGTTGTCGCGCTTGAGCTTGAGCTTGATCGCATTCTTGAGCGCCGCGGTCCCGCCCACCGCCGTGTACTTGGTCTGGCC
>PMOH01000309.1:0-1278 GCA_003161515.1 Deltaproteobacteria bacterium | reverse complement strand
CGATCGGCCGCCGCGGGTCTTGCAAATTGTATCTTCCCTTTGGCTTTGAAAGAACCGCTCAGCCGACTTTGAGCTTTTGACGCAGCCGTTCGATCACGATTTCCGGCACCAGCTCCGGCAGGCGCTTGCCGTATCCTGCGACTTCCTTGATCAGGTGCGACGAGCTGAAGAACAGGCGCGGATTCGAGAACATGAAAACCGTCTCGACGTTCGGGCTCATGGTTTTGTTCATCTGCGCCATCTGCAGCTCGTAATCGAAATCGGTTACGGCGCGCAGCGAGCGAATCAGCACCTTGGCGCCGATCCGTTCCGCGTAATCGACCGACAGGCCGCTGAACTTGTCGACGCGCGCGCGTGGTTCGAGGTCGCGGATGACTTCGCGAATTATCTCGACCCGCTCGTCGCCGGAAAACAGCGCCGCGTCCTTGTGCGGATTGTACGTGACCGCCACGATCACCTCGTCGAAAATCGCGACGCTGCGCCGGATGACGTCGACGTGACCGTTGTGAATCGGGTCGAAGCTGCCGGGATAAACCGCGATCAGCGGGGTTCGCTCTTTGCCTTTTGTCATTTTCTTCAGGCCGTCACTCTGCATCCGGCGCCGGGTCGAGTCGCCGGTAAAAGGCGATCCGATGATCGCCGATGGTTGCTACAAATACGCGCTCGTGGGCTTCAGGAGCGGGCGGCGCTGCGGGCGCGCGCTTCGATTGTTCCACTACCACCCAGCCGCCGATTGCGACGAGATGGAATTCACTGAGGAGTGCCAGAACGTCGGCACTCATGTCGTCCTTGAAAGGCGCATCGACGAAAACCAGGTCGAACGACTCGTGCGATCGCCCGAACTCGCCCAGCGCGCGATGCACATCGGACGCGACGACGCGGGCGCGATCGACAAGTTCCAGCTGCGCAAGATTGGCGCGAATCGCGGCGGCCGCATCGCGCGAAGAATCCACGAACGTCACATGCGCGGCGCCGCGCGAGAGCGATTCGATTCCCAGCGATCCGCTGCCCGCAAAAATGTCCAGCACGCGCGCGCCGTCGAAATCCATCCGCACTGCGAGCCGCGAAAAAATCGACTCGCGCGCCCGCGCCGAGGTCGGCCGGGTGAGCAATCCGCGCGGCGCCTTTAGCCGCCGGCCGTGAGCATGTCCCGCAATAATTCGCATCGCGTCAGTTTGTTCGAGGCATAAACCTTTTGATCCAATCGGGTAACGCGTTTAATTTAAACTCTAACGCCTATTGCCTCGAAGTCGCGGACGATAGATAACCCGTTCTGCC
>PMOH01000475.1 GCA_003161515.1 Deltaproteobacteria bacterium | reverse complement strand
ACGGTAATGGCCGTTGCGAACGCGGGGATGACTCAAGTCACGACCTCGCATTCAGTCAGCCTGTAAATTCACCGCGAATGGAACTGGGGGATGATATCCTCCGCGAAAGCCTGGATATCCTCCTCGGCGGTCATCGCCGGATTGTGCATGAAAATGAAATGGGTGACGCCCGCCTTGATGAAGCCCTCGAGCTTATCGACGCACTCCTGCTTGCTCCCGATTATCATCCGGTCGCGCGCACGCTCGGGCGTAGTTTGTGCCATCATTCCGACCATCGATGAGAGCATTTCTTCGCGCTGCTTTGGCGCCTTGTAACAATTCGCCATCATAAGAGTCTTTTCGATTTCGTCGGTGTTGCGCCCGACCGTGTCGCCGTGGCGCTCGATCACGCCGATTAACCGCTTCATTTCCGCAGCGTCCGCATTGGTCATGTTCCACATGTCGCCATAGCGCGCGACAATCTTGAGCAAAGTCTTCTCGCCATGTCCGCCGATCATCAGAGGCAGATTTTTCTGCTTCGGTTTCGGATTACAAATCGCGTCAACCACGTTGTAGTGCTTGCCGTTCAGCGTGGTTTTCTCCTGCGTGAACATCCCCTTGATTATCTGGCACGACTCGTCGAGCGCCTGCAGCCGTCCAGGGATTGTCTTGAAATCAAAGCCGAGGCTCTGATGCTCCGCCTCGAACCATCCTGCACCGATCCCCAGGTTGAGTCTCCCGCCGCAGACGTTGTCGAGCGTCGCCGCCATCTTCGCGGTGAGGGTCGGGTTGCGATATGTGTTGCCGTTGACCAGCGCACCGATACGCGCGCGTTTCGTGTTCTGGCTGAGCGCACTCAACAGGGTCCAGCCTTCGAGGCACGGTCCGGCGGGGTCCGGTGAGAAGATTGGATAGAAATGGTCGTAAACCCAGAGCGAGTCGTAGCCCCAGGTGTCGGCCTTGGCCCAGAAGCTGCGCACTTGCTCCCACTCGATATTCTGTTGTCCGGTCTGAACTCCGAAGCGAATCGGATGCTTGTCCATTGCGATCTTCCTTGGTCTCGACCGCGTGTCGTTTTGATGCGGCGGAGAACCTTTTCACGTTTTCGAGAAATGTTTATGCGGGAACTTTCGAGGAGAGATTAAGTAATTCCTGCAGCGTCTGATTAAATCGGTAGAACTTGTCCTCGCGCAACTGGTCAGTCGATTCGAGCCACAGTTCCTCGCCGACCAGCGCGAGCGAGCTCAGCGTATGCCGAAGCTGCGGGCGGCCGTGCTCGGCAATCTCACCCAGCATTCGATCCCAAATTTCGCGCTTGCCGCAGATCACGAAATCGGGATCGTAGTCGTTCAGATCGGCAATCGGCGTCGCCTCGGTCAACTGGTAGCCGTCGATCACCAACCCGACAATCCGATCGCCGCCGTTGCCGGTGTTGTTCGGCACGACGCGCACCGCAAAGCGGGTTTCCGCGTAGCCGAGGCGCCGGAAAAGTTCACCCTCGGCATGCATCAGCTTGCCGAGGGTGAGAAACCATTCTGAATCGGGAAACGACGCCATCAGGCCGCCGCTTCGAACAGCTTGTTGAAATCGGTCGGCAGGATGCATCGCGGGCGCCGGTCGAGTCCGGCCGAGTCGCATCGCTGCAGGTACTCGTGAACGATTCGACGCCACAACTGCCCCTGCAGCTCCATGCCCTTGTCAAAATGATCGACGCCGCCGCCCATCAGTATCGCCATCGGCTCGACCGCCTCAGGCACGCTGAAGGTTTCGAGCAGAATCCGCTCGGCGTCGTCGAGCTGTTCGTGGAGTTCTTCGGCGACCGCGGGATTCGCCTTGAGCTGCGCGCGCAGATGCATCGTGCCGAAGCCGACGTGGCGCGATTCGTCCTGCATGCATCGCCGGAAGATTTCCTGATCGACGCGGCTCGGCGCCAGGAACTCGCCCTGGCGGAACATCGTCAGCACGAAGCCTTCGCCGAGCAGTTGCAGGCGGCCGGTCTGTGCGGAGAAACTNNAGCGCGCGTTTTCGAAACACGTCCATGTGACGCGCCTCGTCCATCGCCTGCGTCGCGAGAAACATTTTCACTTCGAAGAAATCGTGATTCATCTGCCCCATCCATCGCGTCGGCGCGTCGGCCGCGATGAATTCGACTTCGGTGAGGAAGGTGCATAGCTGGCACATCGCGCGTTCGAGATCGTCGGGCAGCGGCTTGAGTTCAGACCACGGGATGTCGCGCGCGGAGCTCCACTGGCGCGCGACCGCCTCTTCGTACAGCTCGGCCACGTTGTCGGCCCAGCACTCGGCCTTTTCGTTAATCGTGAAACCGAGCGAGGGCAGTTCGTCGGAAATCACTGCGCCGCGCGGCGCCATCGAGCGATGCGCACCGCCGTGCTCGGGGATGATTCCGTAGCTGCCGATTTCGATGTCCTTGAGGCGCAGACCGAGGTTGCCGGGCTTGGCGCGCACGCCCCATTCGCCCATCTGGTTCATCCAGCCGAGGTCGGGAGTGCCGGATTCGTAGAGCTTCTGCAGATAGACGGAGGGCTCGAGCTTGTACTTCGCTTTCGAACCGACTCGCGCTTCATCCTTGATATGGACTGCTCCCATCGACGGCCTCCTGAATTTGGACGGTTACCAGATCGGCTACCAGAAGCGTTTCGGCAAAGTCAATCGAGAGTTTTACATTCATGCGCCGCGATGCTTTGGTAGGCGAGGCTCCTCACCAAAAACTGGACCAACAACGGAGGACGCGTCGTGTCGATACTTTCGGAGTTCAAAGCATTCGCGATCAAGGGTAACGTGATCGACCTCGCGGTCGGCTTCGTGGTCGGCGCCGCATTCGGGAAAATCGTGACGTCGTTCACCACCGACATCCTGATGCCGCCGATTGGGCTGGCGCTCGGCGCGGTCGATTTCTCGAACCTGTTCATCAACTTGTCGTCGAAGCATTACGAGACGCTGGCGGATGCGAAGAAGGCCGGCGCACCGACGCTTAACATTGGATTGTTCCTGAATACGATCGTCGATTTCGTCATAATCGCGTTCGCGGTCTTCCTGCTCGTCAAATGGATCAATCACCTGACCGGCGTCGACAAACCGAAAGCGCCCGACACCAAGGACTGTCCGTTTTGCGCGACTACGATCCCGCTCGCCGCATCGCGATGCCCGCATTGCACGTCGGAACTGAAGGCGGCATGAACGACGCTTCCCCGCGCTGAAAAATGCGGAGGCGCACGCGGACTTGCCGCGCGCGCCTCCAGCCCCGACTAGACGAGTTCGAATTTAGTCGTCGCCGTGTCCATGTCCATGGCCGACCGGCTGGCCCGTGCTGGGATCGAGAAACAAGAACCCGGCCCCGCCCTCGCCGTCGCGATGCGAGAAGTCGAGCATGTTGGTGATCGGTCCCGCGATCGAGTCCATCGAATTCGGGATGTGCGGCAGGCCCCAGTTATCCTCGATGAATGCGATGATCGAGCTCTGATCCGTGATCGTGTGATCGACGAAGTTTTTCTTAGCGAAGGGCGAGATCACGATGAAGGGCAAGCGCGGGCCGTATCCGCAGCGGCCGCCGATTCCGTCGCTGTTCTTGGTTCCGCACAGTTGTTTGCCTGCGTTCACCGATCCAGTCGGACCTACGTCCGCCGTCGTATCAGACTGGCTCACGATCGGACCGATCTGATGATCGTACCATCCGTCGGAATCGTCATAGGCGACGACGATCAGGGTGTTCGCCCATTCTGGCCTCGACTCGATGAAGTTGACCGTATTGACGATAAAAGTCTGCTCGTCGAGCGGGCTGGAGTAACCGGCGTGGCCATCCTGGAAGCCCTCTGCCTTCAGTATAGAGACGGCGGGGAAGTTGCCCGCGTTCACCGCGTCAAAGAAATCGTGGAGGTCATACTGATGATTCGTAACGCCGTCGCTTTGACCGATCACACTGACTGAGGCGGGACGTGTATGCGACGGGTTCCTCGTGCTGGCGTAGAACTGGAATCCCCCGTGATGCGGTATGTAGTCCGTTTTGGGGACGAACACGCCGGTGGCCGAAGAAGTCGTGCGATGGCATCCCGTGGTTCCGTTGGGGTTGATGACTGTTAGATCAAACCCGCCCGCAAAATTGCCCCAGGTTGCGCCGGCGCCGTTCAGCAAGTCGCCGATGTTTTTGGTGGTGCTGAGGAAGCTCAAGTTGTCGCGGCTATCGCAGGTGTCGAGTCCCGGCTGCGCGTCATTGATCAGCGTGAGCCCGCCCGCTCCGTCCAGCGCCACGTCGCTCGCAGCGCCCATCATTATACTGGTGGCATCGACTCCATTGGTATTGCCCGCGATCAGATTGACTACTCCGGGTGCCGACGGCCCGAACGTCGTGCCGTACGAGTTATCGTTCATCGCGTAATTTTGCGCGTAATTCCACAACGCCGTGACGGTATTGCCGTCGTAGTACCCCATGTTCAAATCAACGGGATGGCCCGCATTCGGCACCGGTTGTCCCGATACGAGGCCGGTGCACGTGCTTGTGTTGAAGTGCAGGAAATTGTCCATTAGCCCGAGATCGAACGCTGACTGCTCGTCCGTGTAGCCATGATCCTGATCGCAAGTCGCCGCTTCCGCGCGCGTGAGCCGGAACGGATTCCCATTGGGGGAGACGAAGTTCGGATTCTTGGTGAGCAATCCGGCTGCGAGCAGGTTGTTTACGCTGGGCGTGCTTGGATCGGCTTGAAAGTTCGGCTCGCCGGGCGCGCCCGTGTTCAACGCCATCGGATAAGTGCCGAAGTAATGATCGAACGACACGTTCTCCTGAAAGATTACGACGACGTGCTGGATCGGAGTCGCCGTTCCTGTCGTCATCGGCTGGTGCGCCAGCGCAGGCCCGGCGCAGATCAATGTGATCGCGAGCGCACTGATAGTGCGTGCGAGAAGTCTGGTTCCTCGCATGATGAGTCTTCCTCCCTGGATGTGGTTGCGCGGACCAACTCGATCCGCGACGCGCAGATTAACCGGGGAAAGTGACGGCGCGATGAATGAGACTTTTCGCCGCAAAAAATTTCGTGTGACGCGGCTGTAAATGGAAGCGCGCGCCAACGAGAGGGCGCGCGCTTCTATCGGTCAAGAGAAGCTATGTGCCGATGATGCGGCTACTCGCCGGCGTGTGCGACGTCCGCCATCGCCTTGGCGGCGCGCTCGCAAATCTCGCTCAGGACTTCGTCGGTGATCACAGTCGAGAGCGCGATCATGCCGCGCGGCGCGAGAAACAGACCCTGGTTGAGCGCCGCCAGATGGAAATTGGCGATTGCGCGCGAGTCCTCGCGGGCGATCGTTGGTGGCGGCGGCTCCTTGAGAAAAAATACGTTCAGCAGCGATCTGCACTGCCGCACCGAAAACGGCAGCTCGACCTGCCGCGCCGCGCGCGCCAATTCCGCCGCCAGCCGCTCGCCCTGCTTGGCCATCTTGTCGATTCGCGCTTGCGTCAGTTCGCGAATCGATACACTGCCGGCCGCGCAGGTTACCGGATTGCCGTTGAAAGTGCCCGAATGAAAAATCGATCCGCGATTGCGCGGGTCGAACGCCGACATCACGTCTTCGCTGCCGCCGATCGCGCCGACCGGAAAGCCGCCGCCGATGATCTTTCCGAACATCGTCAGATCAGGCTTGACCTCGAAAATCTGCTGCCCGCCGCCTTCGGCCAATCGAAGCGTGATTACCTCATCGACAACGAACATCGCGCCTGCGCGGCGCGTCGCTTCCGCCACGCGCTCGAGAAATCCCTCTGGCGGTTCCACCACTCCCGCCGAGCCGAGGACCGGCTCGAGGAACACCGCCGCGATTTCCGCGCCGCGCTCCGACAGCAGCGCCTCGAACGCCGTCGCCTCGCCGAAATCCGCGAGCATCGTGCGCTCGCCGTCCTGGCCGGCCAGCCCGACTTCCAAATCGTCGTACGATCCGTG
>PMOH01000339.1 GCA_003161515.1 Deltaproteobacteria bacterium | reverse complement strand
TTGCGCATCGCCTCGAAGTATTGAATGGGCAAAAGCGTGTCGGGCTCGAACAGCCCCGGCAATCTCTCGTCCAGTGTTTCCTTTTCCTGCATCTTCTCTCCGTTGTCCGTCTTCAGTGTCGTGCTGCGTGCTTCTTCCACCGCTCCCACCTCCCCGTAGTTTGTTGGACGTAGACCCCTCTACGCCTATTCAGAATCGTCCTCGTTCTGTTCCTTATATATTTCGTGCCACGCCATCTGGATGGCTTCCAATTTTCCTTCGGTTGAACCTTCGCGATTGTCGTCGAATTCGTCGAGATCGATAACCCATTGCCGCAGGTCGGTAAACCGCGCGTCGAGCGGATTCAATCCGGGATGGTTTTCCGCGAGCACTTCCGCCAGCTCTTCGGCCTGATCCCACTTGAGTCCCATGTCAAATATACGTCCTGCTATGACTTCCGTTGCAGTTAACCTGCTCAGGAAAGTTCCTCGACTGATTTCTTTTCGAGCGCCAGTTTAATGGCCGCGTCCATTATCCGTTCCGCGAACGGAGTAGTTACCTCGTTCAGCTCTTCGACGAGTTTTGCGATTAGCTCGCGATCGGCTCCCGTTCGGGCCGCCTCCACCCGCTCCGCCACCTCATCCATGCGCGCTCGCTCGCCGGCATCTATCAGCCGGCCGAATTCCCCGAGTTGCTTTCGAAGTGCGCCCAGGATTTGATCGGCGTCGTTGCGCGCCGATATCAGCAAGCGCTCTTCAAGATCCTGCTCCCCGAGATCGATAGCCTCTTCAAGCATTCGCTCGATTTCATCATCCGTCAGTCCATAGCTGGGCTTGACGTCGACCGAGTGCTCGCGGCCCGTGCGCTCATCGCGCGCATTGACATTTAGTATCCCGTTTGCATCGATGAGGAAAGTGACCTCGATACGCGGGACACCCGCCGGCTGCGCTTGAATCGGGCCCAACTTGAAGCGCGCCAAGCTACGGCAATCCTTAGCAAGTTCCCGCTCTCCTTGCAAAACGTGGATATCAACATGTGTTTGATTATCCACAGCGGTGGTGAAGCCTTCGGCTACGCTGGTCGGGATAGTGGTATTGCGATGTATTAGACGCTCCATGACACCACCCATGGTTTCGATACCGAGCGACAGCGGCACCACGTCGAGCAGGAGCATGTCGCCCTGAGTCCCCATTAGCACAGAAGCCTGCACAGCGGCTCCCAAAGCGACCACCTGGTCTGGGTTTATCGAGCACAGGGGTTCTCTATGGAACATCTCGGCGACGCGGCGGCGGACTAGCGGCATTCGCGTCGATCCGCCGACCAGCACGACGGCGTCGATGTTGTCGGGCGTCAGTTTTGCGTCAGCGATAGCGAGTTCGCATCGTTTTAGAGTGCGGGCGATGAACGGCGCGGCCAAACCTTCGAGCGCGTCGCGCGTCAGATGCTTGCGAATCGAATGGCCGGGGAGTTCGACGACGACATCGGTCTCGGCAACGTCGGTGAGGCGCTTCTTGGCGTCCTCGGCGGCCATGCGCGCGCTGTTCCAGACGTGTCGATCGAGCTTGAGCGTCTCGGGAAGTTCGGCCAGCAGCCAATCGACAAGCGCGCGATCGATATCGTCACCGCCGAGATGAGTGTCGCCGTTGGTCGCGAGCACCTCGAAGATTCCTTCCTTGATGCTGAGAATGGAAATGTCAAACGTGCCGCCGCCGAAGTCGAACACGGCGACGTTGCCGGTCGCCATCTTGTTGAGACCGTAGGCGAGCGACGCGGCGGTCGGCTCGTTCACCAGGCGCACGACTTCGAGACCGGCGAGGCGGCCAGCGTCCTTGGTGGCCTGGCGCTGACCGTCGTTGAAGTAAGCGGGCACGGTGATTACGACGCGCTCGACTTTTTCGTTTTCGTTGTTGCCAAATGCGCGTTCGGCGCTGCCCTTGAGCGCGCGCAGAATTTCGGCCGAGATTTGCGACGGGGTGAACACGCGCTTGCCGATTTGAAAGCGCACAACCGGGCCGCTCAGATCGGCAAACATGTAGCGCGCGCGATCTTCGGGCGCGATCTCGTCGCCGCCCAATCCCATGTAGCGTTTAGCCGATCGAATCACGGCGCCGTATTCGCCGCCGGCAAAACCGACCGCGCTCACGCGCCCGCCGCGCTCGACGGTCAGATGCGGTTCCATTTCGATCGCGCGTTCGCCGACGGTCACGGCGCTGTCAGGTGCAATCGCAACGACACTCGGCAACAATGCGCTGCCATTCTCGCCAACAGCGATCACGCGCGGCTCGCCATTTTCCATCGCCGCGATCAGGCTGTTGGTGGTGCCGAGGTCTATGCCAAAAATTCGCGCCATTCTTTTTTTAGTGTCAGTGGTCGCGTCTCAGGCGGCCTTGGAGTTTTCGAGAGCGCGATCGACGTCGCGGATCAGAGTTCGCAGATAGGCAATATTCGAGAGCGTGGTCTTCAACTCTAATGTAAGCATCTTTTGATCTGCGGATTCGTCCCATTTCGCAAAATTTCTATCGAGTTCGACCAGGGCTTCATCCATCTTGAATTGAAGCTCGATGCGCCGTGCGGCGATCTCGGTCGCGCGCTCAACCGCCTCTTCGGGATCAGAGGAAAGCTGCATCTCGGCGAGTTGCTCCTGCACTTCGAAAACCAGCTCGGCCAGCTCCACAGGGACGCGCTTGTTGTTCTCGGCGAGCTTTTCGCCGTTGAGTTCGAGCCAATACAGACCGCGTGCGACCGGGTCACGCAGCGTGCGGTAGCTGCGGGTCAGCGTCGCCGTCGCGCGGAGACTCGCGTCGCGCACCTTGGGTCCCTTCGATGCGAACCGGTCGGGATGAATCTTGCGGCTCAATTCGTGATAGCGGCGCTCGAGCGCGTCGAGATCGATCGTGAGGCGGCGCGGGAGGCCGAGCGCAGCGAAACAATCGAACTGCGCCGCCAGCGGCGACCCGCACTCAGCGCAAATTAATGACGGCTCCTGCTGCCGTCCACATGAAAGGCATTCGATCATCTTGAGACGCCAGTCCCCACGTCCGATCGTTCATACGACGAACGACTCACCACATCCGCAACTGCGCTTGGCATTTGGATTGACGACCTTGAAGCCCGACGACATCAGTTCTTCGCCGTAGTCGAGCTCAGAGCCGTTGAGATAGAGAAAACTTTTCTTGTCGACGATCAGGCGCGCGCCGTCACGCTCGAAAACCTTGTCGCGTTCCTTGGCGGCGTCGATTTCCATCCGGTATTGCAAGCCCGAGCATCCACCGCCCACGACCTTCACGCGCAGGCCCGCGCCTTCGCCCTTGTCGGCGACCAACTGCTTGATCTTCTGGGCAGCACCCTCGGAAAGTGAAATCACAGCCACTTGAAGCTAAGCCTCTTTTGAAGTTTTGGCCGGCTCTTCGACGGCGACGTCGTCGCCCTTGCGCTTGCGCCAGTCGGTGATCGCGGCCTTGATCGCGTCCTCGGCCAGCACCGAGCAGTGAATCTTGACCGGCGGCAAGTTGAGTTCCTTCACGATGACGGTGTTCTTAATCGTCATCGCTTCGTCGATATGCTTGCCCTTGACCAGTTCGGTGACGTAGCTCGAACTTGCGATCGCGCTGCCGCATCCGAAGGTCTTGAAGCGCGCATCTTCAATCACGCCGTTGTCGCTGATCTTGAGCTGCAGCTTCATCACGTCGCCGCATTCCGGCGCGCCGACGACACCGGTGCCGACGCCCTTCTCGTCCTTGGCGAAGCTGCCGACGTTGCGGGGATTGTTGTAGTGCTCGATAACCTTATCTGAATAAGCCATGATTCTTTTCCCTTGACGGCGCGCGTTACGACTTCCAATTGACCGACTTGAGATCGATTCCCTCTTTCGCCATCTCGTACAACGGCGACATCTCGCGCAGCCGCTTCACTTCCTTGCTGACGCGGTCCGTCACGTAATCGACTTCTTCCAGCGTATTGAAACGCCCGAGCCCGAAACGAATCGAGCTGTGCGCGAGTTCGTCGTCGATTCCGAGCGCGCGAATCACGTACGACGGCTCGAGCGTCGCCGAGGTGCATGCGCTGCCGGAACTGACCGCGATATCGTTGATACCCATCAGCAGCGACTCGCCTTCGACGTACGCAAAGCTCACGTTCAGGTTGCCCGGCAGCCGCTCGGTCGGATGACCGTTGACGTAAATCTCGTCGAGGCGCTCGAACAGTCCAGCCTGCAGCTGACTGCGCAACTGGATCAGGCGCTGCGCTTCGTCCGGCATTTCCTTGCCCGCGATTTCGCACGCCGCGCCCAGGCCGACGATTCCCGGCACGTTGAGCGTCCCGGAGCGCATCCCGCGCTCATGGCCGCCGCCGTCCATCTGCGGACTTAAGCGCACGCGCGGACCCTTCGAGCGAACATACAGCGCGCCGATGCCCTTCGGCCCGTAAATCTTGTGCGCGGTAATCGACGCGAGATCGACACCGGCCTTTTCGAAATCAACCGGCACCTTGCCAATCGCCTGAACCGCGTCGGTGTGAAAGACGATTCCTTTTTCTTTCGCGATCTTGCCAATTTCGGCAATCGGATGAAGCGTGCCGATCTCGTTGTTGGCCCACATGATCGTGATGAGCACGGTCTTGTCGGTGATCGCGCTGCGCACCGCGTCGGGATCGACCATCCCGTACTTGTCCACCGGCAGATACGTGACGGTCGCCTTGCCGGCACGCTCGAGCGCGCGGCAACTGTCGAGCACGGCCTTATGCTCGGTGACGCAACTGATGATGTGGTTGCCCTTATCTTTGTAAAAATCGACGACGCCCTTGATTGCCAGGTTGTCGGACTCGGTCGCGCCGCTGGTGAAAATAATCTCCTTGGACTTGGCCCCAATCAGCGCCGCAATCTGGTCGCGCGAGCGACTGACGGCCTCTTCTGCCTCCCAGCCAAAACTGTGGTTACGGCTGGCGGCATTGCCGAACTTCTCAGTGAAATACGGGAGCATCGCATCGAGCACGCGCGAATCGACGCGCGTGGTCGCATGATTGTCCATATAAACAGGCTTCTTCAGCATCTCTTTTCTCAGT
>PMOH01000080.1:10357-13256 GCA_003161515.1 Deltaproteobacteria bacterium | reverse complement strand
GGTTGAGCTAAGTATAGTCCGCGTTCCAGGTTTCCGATGATGGAGAGAACTTCGATAGTCCCCCCAGGGGAGACGCCGTAATATGCATATCCCGCCGAATTGGGGGACGTTCTTTGCGCTGATTGTTTCGTTCCTGGTTTTCTGGTTTATATTCAGCCGATTATTTTTTCGCCCGTTCCTGAGCCTGCTGTCGGAGCGCGAGCGCAGATTCAAGGACTTGAACGATCGCACCGAGGATTTGATCAAGCAGGCGCGCGCCGCCGAAGAAGAACGCGAAGCGCGGCTCGCCGAGGTTCGAAAGGGCGCATTCACGCGGCGCGAAAGCGAACGCCGCAAGGCCGAAGAGGAAGCCGCGAAATTGATGGAAGCGGCCAAGGCCGAAGCGCGGGAGACGCTTGAGCAGGTGCGGGTCAAGATAGAAACGGAGCTGAAAGCGGCGGAGCGTGAACTCGAGCAGATGGGACACAGCCTTGCGAGCGAGCTCGCCGAGCGCGTGCTGGGACGGCCATTGAATACTGGAGCGGCGACAGGCAAAAACAATTAGGCGCGACTGATTCAACCTAAAATGAAGAAGTGGATCACATCGGCGGCGATTTTCGCTGCCGCTTTTTTTGGCTACGCGGTCCAGGCGGCGAATGCCGCCGAGGATGCCGGCGAGGGTCATGGCTCTTGGCTGCTGCTGATGTTCTTCGCGATCAACTTCATCCTGTTCGTCGGGGCGTTGTTTTATTTCGCGGGTCCCGCGCTGCGGAAATTCTTCGCCGATCGCGCCGTTACGATTCGCACCGCTCTATCACGCGCGAAGAGCGCGCTGGCTGAAGCTGAAGACCTCGCCAACAAAGCGGCGGCGCGGATGGCTGCGTTGTCGGCGGAGTTGAAGAAACTCGCCGATGAGCTCGAAGAGGAAACCGCATTCCAGGTCGGGAAGGTCGCCGACCTTGCGAAATCGACCGCCGAAAGAATCCGCCGCGACACCGAGATGAGCAAGTCCGCATTGTCGGAAGCCGCCAAGCGGCGCGTCCGCGCACAGTTGGCCGAATCGGCGGCGAACCTCGCGCGCGAAACGATCAGCCGAAATTTTCAGCCTGCCGATCAGGGACGACTGATCGACGGCTTCATGGATAAGCTCGGCAGCGGTGATCCTCGATGAAGGGATCGCGAGTCGCCAAGCGCTACGCGCGCGCCCTGCTCGACCTTGCCGACAAGGGCAACGAGGAGAAGTGGGGCGCCGAGCTCGAGCGGCTGGCTGCTATGGTCGAGTCGCCCGAGCTGCTCGATCGCTTGGCATCGCCCGAGCTGTCCGATCAATCGCGGCAGGAGGCGATGGCGAAGATTGCCGAGCGCCTTAATCTCAGTTTCCCGGTGCGCTCGTTCGCGGTTGTGATCGCGCGCCACGGGCGGATTCGCGAGATCGGCGCGATCGCCGAGTCGTATCGCGACCTGCTCGATCAGGCGATGGGCCGTGAGCGCGCGACGCTGACCTTTGCGATTCAGCCGTCCGACGCAGAAATCGCGCGCGTGATCAGCGGACTCGAATCGATCGCAAAATTGAAAATTATCCCAACCGTGAAAGTTGACGCCGCGCTGCTCGGCGGTGTGACCGCGGAATTGGGCGGAAAAATCTACGACGGCAGCCTTGCAACTCGCCTCGAGGAGGCCAAGCGCCGGCTCGCGGGCTAGGCAGGAAGAAACTACATCTATATGGCAGAAATCCGACCATCAGAAATCAGCGAAATCCTCAAAAACGAAATCAAGGGTTTCGAGGGCAGCATCTCGGTGCGCGAAACCGGCCGCGTCCTCTCATGCGGCGACGGTATCGCCCGAATCTACGGCTTGCAGAATGCCGCGTTCGGCGAGCTGCTCGAATTTCCACACCAGATTTTCGGGCTGGTGCTGAATCTTGAAGAGGACAACGTCGGCGCCGTGCTGTTCGGCGACCCGCAGGCAATCCAGGAAGGCGACGAGGTCAAGCGCACCGGACGAATCGCAGAAGTGCCGGTCGGCGAAGGCCTGCTCGGCCGCGTCGTCAACGCACTCGGCCAGCCGATTGACGACAAGGGTCCGATCAAGGCGACCGAAACCCGCCGCATCGAAATCAAGGCGCCCGGGATCATCCGCCGCCAGCCGGTCAAGGAGCCGCTGCAAACCGGGATCAAGGCGATCGACACGATGCTCGTCATCGGACGCGGACAGCGCGAGTTGATCATTGGCGACCGTCAGACCGGCAAGACCGCGATCGCGATCGATACGATCATCAATCAGAAGGGCCTCAACATGCATTGCATTTACGTGGCGATCGGGCAGAAGCGCTCGACCGTCGCGCAAGTGGTCGAGAAGCTGACCAGCGCGGGCGCGATGGAGTTTACCACCGTCGTCGCCGCGACCGCTTCCGAAGCCGCTCCGCTGCAATACATCGCACCTTACAGCGGCTGCACGATGGGCGAATATTTTCGCGATACCGGCAAGCACGCGCTGCTCGTGTACGACGATCTCAGCAAGCACGCGCAGGCCTATCGCCAGTTGTCGCTGCTGCTCCGCCGTCCGCCCGGACGCGAGGCTTACCCCGGCGACGTCTTCTACCTCCATTCGCGATTGCTCGAGCGCGCCGCCAAGATGAGCGACGAGATGGGTGCCGGCTCGCTCACCGCGCTGCCGATAATCGAGACCCAGGAAGGCGACGTGTCGGCGTACATTCCGACCAACGTCATCTCAATCACCGACGGCCAGATAATTCTCGACAAGGATCTTTTCAACTCGAACGTGCGCCCCGCGGTCAACGTCGGCCTGTCGGTTTCGCGCGTCGGATTCTCGGCCGCGGTCAAGGCGATCAAGCAGGTCGCCGGATCGCTCAAGCTCGACCTCGCGCAGTACCGCGAGATGGCGGCGTTCGCGCAGTTCG
>PMOH01000080.1:7251-10300 GCA_003161515.1 Deltaproteobacteria bacterium | reverse complement strand
GGATGCTACACCTACTTCGACGCGCGTCACGCCGATCTGCTCGCAGAAATTCGCGACCAAAAAGCGATCTCCGACGATCTCACGAAAAAGCTCAAGGCCGCGCTGGACACCTACGAACAATCGTTCATTGCCGAGAGCAAATCGTCCGCGCCGGCGCCGGCGACCGCTGCGTAGGCCGGATTAGCGCTCCACGATGGCATCACTTAAGGCAATCCGGCGCCGGATCACGACGGCCAAATCGACGCAGCAGATCACGCGCGCGTTGAAACTGGTTTCGGCCGCGCGCTTGCGGCGCGCGCAGGAAGCGCTCGTCAACGCACTGCCTTACAGCCAGGCGCTCGCGCGAGTCGCCGACTCGCTGCTCACGTCGGAAGGAATCTCGGTCGGACCGGTCGAAGGCGCGCAAAAGAGATCGCTGCTGGTGGTGGTCGCGTCGGATCGCGGCCTGGCCGGCGGATACAACTCGTTCCTGTTCCGCGCGGCCGAAGAAACGCGGCGCGAAATTGGCGGCCGCGGACTCGAAATCGAACTGTTCGCAGTCGGCAAGAAAGCCGTCGATCAGTTCCGCCGCACCAACGTTCTGGTCGCGCTGTCACGAATCGACAACTTTCCGCGCCTCGCCACGATCGCGCTCGCGCGCGACATCGCGGCTAAGATGCTCGCCGACTACACCTCCGGCGCCATCGACGAAGCCGGCATCGTTTACACTCATTTCCAATCCGCCATCGTGCAGAAGCCGGTTTACGAGCGCCTGTTGCCGATCAAGCCGCCCGGCGACGCCGGCATCAAGCCCGGCGCCGAGGTCGAGGCCGCCGCGTCGGCATCCGACAAACCCAAAATCGATTACCTGGTCGAGCCGTCGCGCGAGGAACTCGTGCCGGTCGTGCTGCGCGGATATCTCGAGGCGAGTGTCTATCACGCGCTGCTCGAATCCGAGGCCAGCGAGCAGGGCGCGCGCATGACCGCGATGGACGCGGCGACCAACAACGCCAACGACATGATCTCGTCGCTCACGCTCGACATGAACCGCGCCCGCCAGGCCCAAATCACCCGCGAGCTGATGGACATAGTAGGCGGCGCCGAGGCGCTGCGCTGATGAATCTTTTTTCTCTTTTAATCCGGTCCCCCTTCCCGCGCGGGAAGGGGTTAGGGGTTAGGTTCTTCGCATCAAGCACAGCTTTGCCAGTAGGTAATCACCCATTATGACTCAGCCCACTACCGCTCCAGGAAAAATTAACCAGGTCCTCGGCAACGTCGTTGACGTAGAGTTCGGCGCCGGCACGCTTCCCCCAATATTCTCCGCGCTCCGCGTCAGCAACCCCTCCATCAGCGACGAGGCCGGCAACCTCGTGCTCGAAGTGCAGCAGCATCTCGGCGAAAACACCGTGCGATGCATCGCGATGGACTCGACCGACGGCCTCGTCCGCGGGATGGAAGCCGCTAACACCGGCGCGCCAATCTCGGTCCCGGTCGGCCCCGGCACGCTCGGCCGCATCATGAACGTGACCGGCGCCGCGATCGACGAGCGCGGTCCCATCACGGGCAGCTCCCTGATGCCGATACATCGCGACGCGCCTCCCTTCGCCGACCAGGCCCCCGAGGCGGAAATCCTCGAGACCGGCATCAAGGTCCTCGATCTGATCTGCCCGTTCGCTCGCGGCGGAAAAATCGGCCTGTTCGGCGGCGCCGGGGTCGGCAAGACCGTCACCATTCTTGAACTGATCAACAACGTCGCCAAGCAGCACGGCGGCGTGTCGGTGTTCNNTGTTCGCCGGCGTCGGCGAGCGTTCGCGCGAGGGCAACGACCTCTATCGCGAGCTGACCGAGTCGGGCGTCATCTCGAAAACCGCGCTGGTGTACGGCCAGATGAACGAGACCCCCGGCGCGCGCGCCCGCGTCGCACTGACCGGTGTGACGGTCGCCGAATATTTTCGCGACGAAGAAGGCAAGGACGTCATCTTCTTCATCGACAACATTTTCCGTTTCGTGCAGGCCAACTCCGAAGTCTCCGCGCTGCTCGGTCGCATGCCCAGCGCCGTCGGCTATCAGCCAACTCTCGGCACCGACATGGGCGAGCTCGAAGAGCGCATCACCACCACCAAGAAAGGCGCGATCACATCGGTGCAGGCCATCTACGTTCCCGCCGACGATCTCACCGACCCGGCGCCCGCGACCACCTTCAGCCATCTGGATGCCATCTGCACCTTGGATCGCAAAGTTTTCGAGAAGGCGATTTTCCCCGCCGTCGATCCGCTCGGCTCGAATTCGCGAATTCTCGATCCGCAAGTCGTCGGCGACGAGCACTACAGTGTCGCGCGCCGCGTGCAAGGAATCCTGCAGCGCTACAAGGACTTGCAGGACATCATCGCGATCCTCGGGATGGAAGAACTGTCCGCCGAAGACAAAATAGTCGTCTCGCGCGCGCGTCGCGTCGAGCGCTTCCTGTCGCAGGCGATGTTCGTCGCGGAGCCGTTCACCAACCAGCCCGGCAAGTACGTCACGCGCAAGGACACCGTGCGNNCGAAATCCTCGACGGCAAATGCGACGACCTGCCCGAGCAGGCGTTCTACCTCGTCGGCACCATCGAAGACGCGCGCGAAAAAGCCGAGCGCCTCGCCAGCGAATCGCGCTGATCGCAGAAACCAATGGCATCGACGTTCCCATTTATACTTGTAACTCCCACCGGCATCGTCTTCGAAGGCGACGCCGCGGAGGTCTCGGCCATCGGCCCGCTCGGCGAATTCGGCGTCCTGCCCGATCACATAAATTTCATAACGTCACTGGTCCCCGGCGTCCTCGAAGCGCAATTGCCCGACGGCTCCAGGATGCACTGGGTAGTCTCCGGCGGCCTGGCCGAAGTTAAAGACAGCGTGCTGACAGTACTCGCAAGCAGCGCCGAGTCCCCCGAAATGATCGATGCGAGCGCCGCGAAAACCGAGATGAAAGAAGCCGACGAGAAATTTTCAACGATGAGCTTCTACGATCCGAACTACCCCGCCACCCAGGAAGCCCTGAAACTCGCCGAAGCCCGAGTAGAAGCCACCGCCCT
>PMOH01000080.1:0-7220 GCA_003161515.1 Deltaproteobacteria bacterium | reverse complement strand
TCCTTGACCTTGTCGGGACACTTGGGCGCAACATTCGTGCTTTCGTTCAGGTCCGACTTCAGATTGAACAGCAGCGTATAGTTCCCATACTCAGTTCCGGTCGATTCCCAGAGCTTCCAATCCCCTTTGCGGATCGAGACCAGCGGACTACGTCGCCACATCAATTCATTGTGAGGCGTCCCGCTTTTGTCGTCGGTCAGATAAGGAATGAGGTTAACCCCGTCATAGACACGGTCCTTGGGCATCGTTCCTCCCGCGGCGGCGACCGAAGTCGGAAAAACATCCAGCAGCGACACGACCCGATGATCCACCTGATGCGTTTTGAACTTCGCCGGCCATCGCACCATGAACGGAACCCGCACTCCCCCTTCGTAGTGCGTCAATTTTCCACCGCGCAACGGCTGACAACTGCAGATGCCCGGAATGTAGCCCGCGCAGCCATTGTCGGTCATGAAAAAAACAGCGTGTTGTTCGCCTGACCGCTATCGTCAACCGCTTTGAGCACTCGGCCGACCGCGTCGTCGAGCGCCGATATCATGCCCGCGTAGGTTCTCATGCCTTCATCTTTAATTTGCGGGAAGCGATTGTAGTACTTGTCGGTCACCATGAACGGCGCGTGCGTAGCATTGGGTGCGAGATAGAGAAAGTACGGGCGATCATGTCCGCTATTGCGATGGATGTACTCGACGGCGCGATCTGCCCAGTACTCCGTCAGGTACTGCTGCTCGTTATGCACCACCGTGCGGTTCGGTCCTTCGACCACCTGCGACAGAGGCCCTCGCGTATGTCGTCGCGGTCGCTCGCCGGTCGCATCCGCATCGGCCGCGCCTCGCGGGTTCCAGAAGTGAACGCCCGGCAAACTCGGATCGATATAGGCAGTCTCGCCGGGCAGGAACCCGACGAACTCATCGTAGCCGCGGTTGGTCGGATAAAATTGATCTTGCGAGCCCATGTGCCACTTGCCGATTGCACCGGTGTGATACCCATTCTTGCGCAGCTGGTCGGCAATCGTGATCTCGCCAACCGCCAGCCCCAATCCTTGCACCAGGTCGCGCAACGCCGGACCGTTGTTGAACTCGAACCCGAAACGATCTTGATAGCGTCCGGTCTGGAGTCCTGCCCGCGACGGCGCGCACACCGGAGCGCTGGCGTATCCGTCGGTGAACATGATGCCCTCGTTGCCGATCGAATCGATATTCGGCGTATCGATGCGATGAATCCCGTATGCCGAGATATCCGCATAGCCCAGATCGTCGGCGAGTATGACGATAATGTTCGGCTTCTGGCCCGCCGCCGGCTCAGCAGGCGCAGCCCACGCAATTTCCGTCTCGAAGCGGCCTCCCGCAACGGCGCAACACAACGCCAGCGCTGCACAGATCCATCTACGCTTCATAGGCGGCTCGCCACTCCTCCCAAACCTGAGAGCAAAATGGCGTCCTCGCCATTTCGCGATTAGTACTCACTGGGTGCAGGGGTCACCCCTGCCGAAGGAAGCGTGAAACCCACCGCGGGTTTCACATTTAATTCTTCGCACTGTTCACTTTCCCCTCACATCCTCCCCGCCGCGCGCAACACATACAGCGCATCCGCAGTCACCCACTCATTCATGCGAGCGTTTCCTGCGCCGCCCCAGTCGACCTGGGAAATGGATCCGAAGCGCGTGCTCATATCCATGCTTGCCGACACTTTGTAGAACCGCCCTTGCGCGGCCCAACCGCCTTTCGGCAACTCCTTGCGCTCGAGCAGATTAAGAGCGTCGGCGCATCGCGCATCCTTGATCAGTCCCATCTCCGCCATCGCGACCAGTCCGCCGAGCATGTCGTAATGCCAGTAGCGCGGATACTTTGGCCGCACCCAATGCGGCGAAATCATCTTTCCATCAGTGCGGCTCTTGAACAGCCGCCGGCACAGAAAAATTTCCGACGCCTTCAACGCGGCCGCGCGCGCCGCATCGTCTTTCGCGCGTTCCGCATGTGCCGCGAGCCCCAACATCGGCAGCAGCGATTCGTTGAACGATGAAATATGAGCGGACGGCTTGCGATCGCAATTCCATCCGCCGTCCGGCCATTGCCAATGCATCAAGCGCTCGGCCAGTCGGTCGCTCTTTTTGTCCGCCAGCCCCAGCCGCGTGATCGAGTAGAGCGCATTGCCCTGCTGCGACGCGCACCGCCGATAGCGCCCCTGGATTATCGGAACGCCTTCCGCGCTTCGATGCTTCGGCACGGCGCTCTTCGATTCGAACTCCATGTAGAAGGAGCTGTTCAGCCAATGATCGAGCACCTGATCGCGCATCGAGAGCAGCGACTCATCGCCCATCGGATAGCCAATCTCCGCGAGCATCGCGAGCGTCCAATGCGCCCCGCGCCAATTCGCATACACATAAGGCTCGCGCACGAACCGCTTATCTCGACCAGCGATCAACGCCTTCGCGCGCGGCGACGTCCTGATCTCTTCCCGCAACTCCAGAACCTTCCGCGATTCAGGATCTTCCCGCACTATGCGAGTCAAAACCTTCCACCGAACCGAGGGCTCCTCGCTCTTCAGCAGCGCATCGACAACAGAACTCCGCTCCCGTTTCATGACCGCCGCCAATTCTGACAATTCCCGATCAGTTTGATCAAACAGCTCCGCGTGGCCGCACCGCTCGCTTTCTATTCTGGTTCCCCTTCCCGCTCGGGAAGGGGTTAGGGGTTAGGTTGCGCGCATCATCCGCGACGCTCGCCGCTTCACTTTTTTGTGTCACCCTGACGACCCGAGCAACGCGAGGGGAGGAATGGGCCTCGGACAGCTTCGCGCAAGCGAAGCCGGTTCCGGTCTCCGAAATCGCGAGGCGCTCCTTACTAGGGGGATGAACTTTTCAGCCTGATAAAAACGCGTCCAACCTGCTAACTATAAAGCATGGCGTACACTCACCAAGCTCCTACCCTGCCGCCTTCAATCGCGCGCCCACGAAAAACAAGATTTGACGGAACGAAACTACCCGTGGTGGTACACCCTTCACCGAACCACTAGCAGTGGGTAGTGTCTCAGTTTGAAATCCGCTGCGCTTGGCATCCCGATTGAGTCGTGCGATTCTACTCGCATGCCACGAGGACCGCGAGGGGAAAAGCGCCCAGCCGACGTGATCGGAAACGCCGTGCGCGTAATGCAGATCGCGACCGGCGAAGTCGAGGACAATCCCCGCGACCCCGCGAAACAACTAGCTCGCGAAGGCGGCTTAATCGGTGGCCCGAAACGCGCCGCGAAGCTCAGTAAAAAACGGCGTGCCGAGATCGCCAGCAAGGCCGCAAAAGCGCGATGGCGCGCTCGTAAATCCTGACAGTCATTTTCGCTCTGTATTCTCCGTACACGATTAACTCTCCCTCTCTCTCTACCTCTCTTGAAGTGGATGCGAGAGATCTATATATTTTCTTCCAGCCAATTCAACGCTAGGAGCGGCAAAATGGATAATTCGTATATCGAAACCCTCAGGGCTCGACAGCAAGAGGCTACGCGCAAATTAGTGCTTGCGCAGCAGAACCTTCAGCATGCGCAAAACGCCTTCAACATCGCCTCGCAGCAGGCAACTTCGTGGAACGTCGTGCTGTCGGCGGAGATGCAAAGATTGCAGCAAGAGGCCGCGCTCGAAGCAGCCGTCGAAGCCGTATCAAAGTCGCAAGTAGCGCCCTCTCCGGAACCAAGCCAGCCGATTACGGCTTCTGTATCCGAAAGCGGCACGCCCGGCGCACCGGAGATTAGCAAGACGGAGCTTGTGCGCGGTGTGTTGCGCCAGCATCCGAACGGAATCACGCCGAACGAAATCACGATGGAATTAAAGAACCAGGTTAGCAACGCCTATGTGCACAGCGTCCTGCATCGATTGAAGGATCGCGAAGTAACCAAAAGGCGCGGCAAATATTTCTTGAAACAAAATCCACAGCCGCAATCGGAGGATGTCGCCGTACACAATGGCGTAGTGCAGCAACAACATTAAAAAAAGGCCAATGGGCGGAATGCTTTGCTAGGAGCGGCCACCCACTGGCCCGAGACATTCGGGGTGTGGCGAAATTGGTAGACGCGTCGGCCTCCCAAGTCGATGGGTGCTGATACCACCCATGCGGGTTCAAATCCCGCCACCCCGACCAATTGCTACTAATAGCAAGGTTGATCGGCAGATCAAAATGACATCTATGCTTGACACTCAAGCAAAAAGTTCATATGCTCGAAGCATGAACAGACTGCCGATTGCCAAGCGCGTTCAGATTCTTTCCCTTCTCTGCGAAGGCTCTTCGATGCGTTCCATCTCGCGGCTTGTGGACGTTTCGATCAATACGGTCACGCGCGAGTTGATATTGGCCGGACAAGCGTGCGCCGACTTCCATGATCGAACTGTCAACGGCGTGCAATCGAAGCGCGTGCAGTGCGATGAAATCTGGTCGTTCGTCGAAATGAAGGAAGCGCGAGCACGCCAGAAAAAGAACACGCGGCCTGAGCGTGTTGGCGATACATGGACGTGGACAGGTATCGACGCGGATAGCAAGTTGCTGATCTCGTGGTTCATCGGCTCGCGCGGCGCGAGCGCGGCCATGACGTTCATGCGCGATGTGAAGCGCCGATTGGCGAACCGCATCCAACTAACGACGGATGGCCATCGCGCTTATCTGGATGCGGTAGAAGATGCGTTCGCGGGTGACATTGATTACGCGATGCTCGTGAAAATGTACGGCACGCCAGCGGAAGGCGAGCGGCGCTACACTCCGCCAGTCTGCCTCAGTGCGGAGAGCAGCGTAATTACCGGCAATCCGGATCGCGAGCACATCAACACGAGCTACGTTGAACGCGCGAATCTCACGATGCGGATGCACATGCGCCGCTTCACGCGCCTGACAAATGCGTTCTCAAAGAAATTCGAGAATCACTGTCACATGGTCGCGCTCTACGCGGTCTGGTACAACTTCATTCGGATTCACAAGACGCTGAGAGTGACGCCCGCGATGCAAGCAGGCGTCACGGATCGGCTGTTCAGCTACGAGGAACTGATTGGCATCGTGGACGAATGGGAAGCGAGCCAGAAAGAAGCTTAGCGGCGCTCCTGCTTCCAGCGCGCATACTCTTCGGCTCGTTGTCTCGCTTCTGGACCGCAAAAAATGGCGATGAAATAACGGCCATCGTCATCCGCTGCTTCTACGCGCCAATCGTCCGGAGACTTACGATCTTCGATCACTTCGTATTCCATCGTCGTTGCTCCTAGTACGAGACTTCCACGTCGATATGATCGACGCAAGTTTGGGGTTGCGTATGAACTGGCCTAGTTCGCCAAGGGCCAGTGCGCGTGGATACGCCTGAAAGCGTGGCCACGTCGAAACAGCGCCATTCACCGCCTGGAGCTAAACCGGAACTGCCGCTGCCCGCGAACTGAAACCCTAGAACGTGTTGCTTGCCTTTTTTCGTGCCGATGACGTGCGGGCAAAATTCGCGGTAGTGCCCGTGGTAGGTTGCCGTCACGATTAGCTTCTGTCGAATAGCGGCGCTGAGCGTGCCATAGTCGGACGATGCCATCGCTTCCCCCCTGTCCGTTGGGCGGGAATTGTAGCGGTCAAGTTGTGCTAAGTACATACGTCTGTAACAGACTGTGAACGAATGGGAAGCCAAGCAGAAGGAAGCGAGCTAGAATGCAATGGTCGCCATTGAAGAACGATCAGCTAACTTGATTTGCTCGTTTTGCGGAAAGAGCCAAGACGAAGTTCGCCGACTGATTGCCGGCCCGACAGTCTTTATCTGCGACGAGTGCGCGGTCCTCGCCGTCCAGTTAAGCTCCGAGGGAGGCGGCCTGAATCTGCGCGCAGCCTACGTCAGTTTTGAATTCGTCGCGAAGCTTCTGTACCCGGTTGCGTGGCTACTCGAACAGTTGCATGTTGCTCGAAAATCAAACTGAGACACTACCTAGCAGTGGTATGAATTGCCAATGAAGCATTCAACCCAGGTCAACCTCATCCACCAAATCTTCGACGCTATCGACCGCGGCACGCCGCCGATGGCCGAGCGATTCACCCGCAACGACACCAGCGCGTACACCTCTTCCGAGCGCGCTGCTCGCGAGCGCGACGTGCTCTTCCGCCATCATCCGATCGTCGCCGGCTTCAGCTCCCAGATTCCCAATCCCGGCGACTACCTGACCGAGGATCTCGCGCCCGTGCCGATCCTCATCGCGCGAAACACCGCCGGCGAGTTGCGCGCCTTCGTCAATATCTGCCGCCATCGCGGCGCCAAGCTCGCCAGTGGATGCGGCCATACCGCGAAATTGTTTTCATGCCCCTATCATGCGTGGAGCTACGACACCGACGGCCGCCTCGTCGCGATTCCCGACGACTACGGATTCGAAGGTCTCGATCGCGCCGCCAGCGGCCTCGTCGCGCTTCCAGTCTCCGAAAAGTACGGCCTCATCTTCGTGACGCCGACGCCGGGCGACAACAACGCCATTGACATCGACGCGATGCTCGCCGGACTCGGCGAAGACATCGACTCTTACGGCATCGCCTCGATGGCGCATCAGGAGACGCGCGTGGTCCGCCGCCGGATGAACTGGAAGCTGATGAGCGACACGTTCTGGGAGGCCTACCACATCAAGGTGCTGCACGCGCAGAACGTCGCGCCGCTGTTCGTCAAGAACCTCGCGATGTTCGACGCGTTCGGCCGCAACACCCGCTACATCGGCGTGCGCAAATCAATCGAGAAGCTGCGCGACCTGCCCCAGGAAAAATGGGACCTGGTTCCGCACACCACCATCCTGATGAACCTGTTCCCCAACACGATCCTCGTAATGCAATCCGATCACGCGGAAATCTACCGCATCTTCCCGGCTGGCACGCACGTCGGCGAGAGCGTCGCCACCATCAGCATCCTCGCACCCGAGCCGTCGCCAAAATGGTCGCGCACGATGGATCTCCTGCTCGGCGTCGTCGATCAGGATTTCACGCTCGGCGAAGGAATCCAGCACAACTTCGAATCCGGCGCGCAGCGAAAAGTAATATACGGCCGCTACGAAAACGCGCTGGAACATTTCCACCGCTCAATCCGCGAAGCGATCGGCGAAGTATGAGCGTTTGTCATCCGACGAAGCGAGCAACGCGAACACTAGTAACGGGGCTCCGGACAGCTCCGCACTTCTCTGTCACCCTGACGACGGGAGCGTTAGCGACGGGAGGAATGGGCCTCGGACAGCTTCGCGCACGCGAAGCCGG
>PMOH01000003.1 GCA_003161515.1 Deltaproteobacteria bacterium | reverse complement strand
CTTGGAGGCAGCCGGCCTCGCATTGAACTCACCTATCGCGGGAAGTTGCCGGATGGCCGCTTCGGCAGCCTTGCCGGTGTGCGTGAAATAGGAACCACCGTCAGCGAGGGCAAGGCGATCCTCGAGATGAACAGTTTCGCGCAGGTCGCGGAGGTGCTGCACGGGCTTCGGACCCTGGATGTGAACGTCGTCGATTTCAACCTGCACAGCCCGAATTTGTCGGACGCATTCATCGCGCTGACGGGCCACACGCTGCGCGACCAGGTCCTCTGAGCGTATCGCTATGCTTCGAGCAATCTGGCTAACCACTCAAAACGAGGCCCGGCTCCTGGTCAGGGATCCGATCGTGCTGTTCATGCTGTTATTCGCGCCGGTCGTAATTATCACCGTCGCGGGATACTCACTCGGCAGTCTGTATGGTGGCTCGGCGAATTCTTTTCGGCTACCCCTGGTCGACCTCGATCACGGAAAAGTAGCCCAGGGAGTCATTGAGGCTTTGCGTAGGGAGCACGGCGTCGCTTTGGAGATGCTCGATG
Source organism: Deltaproteobacteria bacterium (assembly GCA_003161515.1). Lineage (GTDB taxonomy): Bacteria > Desulfobacterota > Binatia > Binatales > Binataceae > Binatus. Next base: position 4,588 of record PMOH01000003.1, on the reverse strand, counting down.
ACCCCGACGAAGCGCGACGCCTTGTAAGCCGACGCGATCGGACTCCTATCGCGATGGTGATTCCGGCGGCAACCAGCTCAGCAGTGGCCGCGGGCGGCCGGCTTCGGCTGATTCTATTCGTCGATCCCGTCAGGCGAGTCGAGGTCAACGCTCTCGAGCTTCGTGTCGACGAGTTATGCCGAAGGATCACCGAACAAGCGAGAACGGCGGCCCAATCGCAAATCGAGTCCTTTGGAGAGGCTCAGGCGATCACGCTCCCAGGAGATATCGGATTCGTCGAGAAACCTGCGCTCGAGGGCGAAGCGGTGACTGTGAACGCCTTCGATCAGTACGTCCCCGGATTCGGCATCACGTTTCTCCTGATCGGCATGATGCTGGGACTAGCGCTGACACTTTTCGATGAGCGCGATTGGGGTACCTTGAAGCGCCTCCAGGTCAGTGGCGCGCCGCTCACGGGTCTGCTGCTCGGAAAGGTATTCGCGCGGTTCATCGTCGGGATCGCGCAAATGGTGTTGCTATTCGCGGTCGGATGGGCGCTGTTCGGAATCTCGCTTGGGCGCAATCCTCTAGCCTTGATCATACCTACGATAGGAATTTCTTTCGCGGCTGCAGCGCTAGGACTGGTAGTCGCCTCTATTGCAACCGCGCACGACTCGCTGATGTCATTGGGCGTAACCATCAGCATGGCGATGGCGGCAATCGGCGGATGCTGGTGGCCGTTGGACTTTGAGCCCGGATGGATGCGCGAACTCGCTCGATGGCTACCAACGACATGGACGATGCAGGCGTTCAACGATTTGATGATTCACAACCAACCGCCGTCCGCTGCGTTGCTGCCCTTGGCGGCAACCATTGGCATAGGGGTGATCTTCATCGTGGCAGGACTTTTCCGTTTCCTGAGTCTCGATGGCTAGAAGCCATGAGGATATTCAGGATTCAACTCCCGATGGTGTTGCTCGTAGATCGAGCTCTCTTGCTTGTGGGCTGTTCAAGTTCGCAGCAGACGGCCGCTCCCGTGACGACCGCTCAACGTTCCACGAACGCAGTTAGTACCAATCCGCACGTGAGCGCAATTCTTGAGCAATCGTGTTACGAGTGCCATTCGACCGGCGGAAGCGCACCCTGGGACGCCGCAGTTTCACCTACCTACATCGCAGCCGGGTAGTGAGCAGATAATGAACCTAAAGAAGGCTAAAGACTCATCGACCCTCGAGTTGATGCATGCCTCAACCGGCTTCTGGACCGAAGTTTTGAGCATGGCGCGCCGCGTCATAAATGTCATTAGAAGTTGCGCCTTCGCATACCTGCTGACCATAGCGGTCTTGGTTAATAGTGCGGCGGCAGCAGGATTGCGGTCTGGAACACTTGAACTCGACCCATCAAAGACGCTGATTGAGTTTCGTTTGCCGGGTGCCTTACACACTACACATGGAACTTTCAAACTTGAACGAGGAACCATCATCGCGGACCCAGCTACTGGAAAAGCTGGCGGTTCCATCGTCGTCGACGCCAGGAGCGGCGACACGGGCATCGGCGCGCGTGACAATGATATGCGTGAGAATGTTCTCGAGGCTCAACGGTATCCAGAGATAACTTTCGACTCTCAGCACTTTACTCTAGGACTGAGGAGGGGAGGTCAGTTTCAAGCGACGATGCGAGGGGTGCTGACGCTCCACGGGGGAAGACATGATGTCACTCTCACGGCACAAGGTCAGCTCGTCGGAGACAACCTGACTGCCACAGTTCACTTTTCAGTCCCATATGTCGATTGGGGTCTCAAAGACCCGAGCGTCCTATTTTTAACTGTGGCGAAGCAAGTCGACATCGACATTGCGACTACGGGCCATGTGGTCTGGACACGTCAGGCGTCCCGAAGTTCCGACAAGTGAGACCAACGCGATCTTCTTGTGTCCCGATTCATCCCAAAGACCGGTCTGGTTCTATCGCTCGTCGGCGGATTCGCAGCGTTGACTATCCGGCTTGTCTACTCCGAAAAAGTATGTCTTTGCGAATTCTTTTGGTGGAAGAGGATCCGGCACACGCGGAGACACTGCAAAACGCTGTGCGTGACAGGATGTTGTCTAACGAAATCGATTATGAGACCAGCACCAACGTACACGCAGCAGCCGAGCTTCTAAGGACTCATTACTATGACCTTTTAATTCTGGATATATTGCTACCGGTGCGTGATGGAGGACATCCTATCGGTGACGGCGGCGTCAGGCTACTCCGTGCGCTGAAAACACACACAGACTTGAGATTGCCCGGCTATATAATCGGATTGACCGCCCGCGAGAACCTCGCCGCGCTGTACGGCCCAGCGCAATTCTACTGGATCCGGGTCTGAAGTACCGACTCAGCTGGTTTTTTTCTCGACGCCGCCCGTTAGAGAACATTTCGAGCGAAGTGGACGGGCCGCGAAGTTCCTGCATCCGTGGCTGCCTATCTTGGGCCGATCTCATCTGGTGCATCAGTTGTGCAGAGCCAACCCCTGGTCCAACAAATAGAAAGCCACAACAGGAAGGTCATCGGGGTCGAAATGGAGACATAAGGTGTTTTTCTTGCAGCACGCCAAAGCCGAAAACCTCGCCCCGTTGCAATGTCTTTTAAATCAGTTGCCGATTTTGCCGATCTGAGCAAAACCGACAAATATCTGCCATCTGTCAATGTGAAAGCGCTCGCTCCGTGGGAGGGTTCGCAATGAAGCAGCTTTGCGGTCTCATGATGACATGTGCGATTTTACTCGCGAGCTCGAGTTGTTCTCTCTGGCAACACAAAGAAGAAAAACCTGAATACGTCTTTTGTCACGCAAATTCCGAATGCGAACCTCCGCGAATCTGTAACAAGGATATCGGCTACTGGCGGCCTCCCTATGCGCCTGCTGACGCTGGTGTATGCATCGAAGCAGCCGTCGCTACCTGTCCGAATGGAAGTGTACTAACTCGGGGATACGATCCGCACAGAGGATGGAACACCAGCTTCTGTGTCGAGGGACCGACTTATTGCCACACCGATCAGGAATGCAAGCCGCCCGACAAGTGCGACAAGCATACCGAGACCTTCATCCCGATCAGCGCCGGTCCGGGGGCCGGGGTATGTATGGTAGGTAACTGAGCGCGTCCCACTCACTCGCGAGGAAGCATCACCTTGAAGGTCGCGCCACGATCGACATCCAGCGCGATCCAAATTTACCCTGTCTGTGGCGAATTGTGGATTTTCAAACAAAATCAACAATTCGCCACAGACAGGTTCTCCATCATAAAGCGCATCGCCTGCTCATAACCCATGGCTTGCGGCAGCGTTATGGTGAGCCCGGCGTCGGGTGAACCGCCAATTCTCGTGTAGCCGGCCATGAGCTTCGCGCTGCGACTGATCAGCCGCGCGTCGGTCGCTATGGTTAGAAATTAGCCTCCCCTTCCCTTGAGGTTCACGCTTAGCGTAGATCCATTCCAGTATCCACGAAAACGCGGCTGAGGTAGTCGGCGTCGCCAACGCAGCAACGTCTTAGATCACTGCGGCAGCTGCAAGCCAAACCCCATCGCCGCTTTGGCGTCGAATACGCGATCAAGCCCTGCTTGTGGAGGGAGATTTGTGTAGGAAAATATGACATAGTGGCGGGAAGGGAACGCTAACGACTTCATTCGGGAGGGGAGATGAGATGAAACGTTTCGGTGCTACGGCGATGAAATTGGGGAGAGTTGCGAGGCTCGTCCTCGTGGTATCGGCTTTGTGCCTGGCGGCGGCATCCAACGGCTACGCGGCTTGTACCGCTGCCACTACCCACACCCTGTCGCCGTCGGCCTGCGGCGTCGTGATCTCTACCGCGGGCTGTTACAACATGACGACCAACCTGACGGACACCAGCAACACCGGGGACTGTATCCAGATCACCGCGCCGAATGTCTATCTGAACCTGACCGGCGTTTCGATAACCGGTAGCGGCGGTTCCAGCACCGGCAACGGAATCCACGTGACGTCGACCGCTGGCGGAGCCGCGATCGTGGGTGGCACTGTCAGCGGTTTCTATATCGGAATTCTCGCCGACGCGCGGGTGCTGCTCGAAGCGCCTGATGTGTCGAGCAACAACAGCGATGGGATTCAGATTACCGCCGCGGCGTTGAGCAAGATCGTCGGTGGAAACAGCGATTCCAACGGCGGAAACGGCGTGACCGTCACCGGCTCGAATTCCTTTACCTTCGACACTTTGGACGCCAGCAACAACCATGAATCCGGGATAGTGGTGAACACCTCCACCGCCGGCGCCATCACGAGCTCGACTGCCAACTCGAACTCGTTGTCCGGGATAAGTCTGAACTCGTCGAACTCGACCAACATCGCGGGTTTGAATGCCAACAGCAACGGCACCTACGGAGTCGAACTTTTCAAATCGGGCAGCAACAGGATTTTCGGAATCGCCATCAATTTGAATGGCATCTACGGTGTTTATCTGAAGGAATCCTCGTCCAACGCCGTCGGATCGCCAACCGGCACAATACATTGCAACGGCATAATTGACGTATACCTGGGATGTTCAGACACGGCTGGTCCGGACCTAACTGCTTGCACGACTGCAAGTTCGGCAAACGAG
>PMOH01000194.1:714-2704 GCA_003161515.1 Deltaproteobacteria bacterium | reverse complement strand
TTCGGTCAGATCGAGCCCGAGCCTGATGTTTTCGATCACGTCGCCGGCGAACAGGAAGACGTCCTGCTGTACGAGGCCGATCGTGCGCCGCAGGGCGCGCAGGTCCCATTCGCGCACGTCGATTCCATCGACCAGGATTCGCCCGCTCTGCACGTCGTAGAAGCGGTTCAGCAATTTGATAATCGTCGTTTTTCCGGAACCAGTAGGTCCGACGATGGCAATTTTCTGTCCCGGCTCGACGGTGAAGCTCAGGTCTTTCAGTATCGGTTCGTCGCGGCGGTACTCGAAGTTGACGTGATCGAACACGATCGACCCGCGCGAGACCGTCGGCAGCTTGGGCGTCGCGGGAGTCGACACGATGAGCGGCTCTTCCATCAGTTGCTCGATTCGCTCCGCTGACGCCAGCGCCGATTGCAGCGCGGTGTACTTGTTCGAAATTTCCCGCAGCGGCATGAAGAACATCTGCGCGTACTGCATGAAACCGATGAGCGTGCCGATGGTGATCGCGCGATGGAGTACTTCACCGCCGCCCGCCCACAAAATCACTCCGATCGTGATTGATGCGACAGTATCGACTGCCGCGAAGAGTCCGGTCTCGTAAATGTTCGCCATCATCTGCGCGTCGCGGCTGCGCAGGTTCAAGACGTCGAACTCGTCGCGGCTGGTGCGCTCGCGCGTGAAGAGCTGGACTACAGTCATCCCCGCCAGCGACTCCGAAAGATACGCATTCACCGCCGCCAGCCGTTCACGAATCTGCCGATACACAACCCGCGCTCGCACCCGGAAAAGGTTGATGAAGAGCAGCAGCGGCGGTATCGCGATCAGCGCCCACAGCGCCAAATGCGGGCTCTTGTACCACATGATGACCACGATTCCCGTCATCGTCATCACGTCGACGAACACGGTCAGCGCCCCCGACGCGAACATGTCGTTGATCGCGTCGATGTCGGTCGTCATGCGGCTGACCAGCCGGCCGACCGGCGTGCGATCGAAGAACGACATGGGCAGCCGCTCGACGTGGTTGAAAACGGCGAGCCGCAAATCCGAGAGCGAATACTGCGCGACCATTATGGTCAGGTAGAACTGCGCATAAAACGTCGCGAACTCTCCCGCGACCAGCAGGATGTAAATCGGAGCCATCGTCGTCAGGCTCGCGCCGCCGGTCTCCCGGAAAATCGCGGCCAGCCAGGCCGGTGGCACAGTCTTATGATGAGCCAGGAAAAGATCGATGATGAGCTGGATGATGTACGGCTGGGCGAGGGCGAAGGCCGAGTTCAGCGGCATCAGGATCACGGACAGGAAGAACAGCCGCCGGTATGGACGCACATAGGTCCACACGAACTTCAGCAGCGCGTAATCGCGCGAGCGTCCGAGCTGTTTTTCCTCGCCCTGCTGCATCGCTTTAGTACCGCGCCAGCTCCTCTTCCATCAATTGGCGATGGAACAGCTCGGCGTAGATTCCATGCCGCGCCATCAGTTGTTCGTGCGTTCCGCGCTCGGCGATCTGGCCGTCTTCGAGCACGACGATCTCGTCAGCGTCGCGCACGGTGGACGCGCGATGCGACACCACTATCGCGGTCCGGCCGCTGACTGATGCTTCCAGGCCGTCGAGGATCGACTTTTCAGTTTCCGTATCGACGCTCGAAAGCGCATCGTCGAGCACCACGACTGCGGGCCGGTAAGTAAGCAAGCGCGCGATCGTGGCGCGCTGTTTCTGCCCGCCTGACAGCGACATGCCGCGCTCGCCGACGACAGTGTCGAGCCCATGCGGCAACACCGCGATGTCTGATTCGAGTCCCGCGACGCGTGCGGCGCTTTCGATTTCAGCCACCGAAGCATCCGGCCGCCCGAACGCGATATTGCGCGCGAGCGTGTCGGAAAACAGGATCGGCTCCTGCGGCACCACCCCGAGCGTCTTGCGCAGCGAATGCAGCGGCAGGTCGCGAATATCCTTGCCGTCGAGCAATACGCGACCGTCGGTCGGCTCGAT
>PMOH01000194.1:0-695 GCA_003161515.1 Deltaproteobacteria bacterium | reverse complement strand
CGCACGGTCACGTCCTTCAGCGCGTAGTTGTAATGACCGTTAGCCGGACTGCCATTCGATTCCGCCACCGCGCCAACCACGCCGTCGCGCAAAAAATAGCTGAACGACACGTGGTCCCATTCGATAGCGCCGCGCACGTCAAGCTGCACGCCGCCGTCTTCGAGCTCGCCCGCCTGCGGCGGCGCGGCAAAAATTTCGTTGAGCCGCTTCATCGCAGCTTTCGCTCGTTGGTATACCGAAATCATGTAGCCCATCGAGGTGACTGGCCACGCCATTCTCGAGAGATAGCCCATGAACGCGACGAGGTCGCCCACTTCGAGCTTCTCGCGCGTAACCATTGAGCCGCCGTAAATCAGCAGGACCATCACCGCAACGGTTGAGGTGCCGCGAATTATCGGGAACATCGCGCCGCGCAGACGCGCAAGCGCGAGGCCCAGTTCGTTGTAGTCGTCGTTGGCTTTGCGGAACAGGGCAGACTCGTGATCCTCGAGCGCGTACGCCTTCACGACGTGAATCCCGGCCAGGCTTTCCTGGACCTTGGATTCAATTCCGCCGAGGCCTTCCTGCACCCGCAGGTTGCGTACCATCAAGGATCGCGACAGTTGCTTCATTCCAATCATCAGCAACACGTAAGGCACGATCACGACGATCGTCAGCTTGACGTTGGCGCTAAGCATGAAAATGAGTGCGAAGGT
>PMOH01000201.1 GCA_003161515.1 Deltaproteobacteria bacterium | reverse complement strand
CCCGATCATGAAGTGGCGGAGCTGAAGCGGCTGGCGGCGGGCGCGAGCGCGCGCGACATCATGCGGCTGTTTCACCTGATGGCGGATTCTCAGGAACAGATTCTTAAATCGCCCTACCCCGACCTGCTGCTCGAGATGGCCGTCGTGCGCATGGCGTCGTTGGCGGCGGTGATCGATGCCGACGAATTGCTGCGCGCGATTGGATCGACGCCACCCGCGTCAGGCACTCCGCCCGCGTCTTCTGGTGGCGGCTCTGGGAGCCGCGCGAGTGCGAAGCAGGAGCCGGCGGCGAGTCCGCAATCGAGCGGCGCGCGGCGGATGCGAGTCGAGGGCGAAGTCAAAGCCGACGCGCCGCTTCGCCAAGGGCATCAGCAAGAAAATCAGCAGGAGTCCCACGACGACGGAGCGCGCGAACTTCCCGAGTTGCGCGATTTTATCCGCGGCAAGCGCGCGGCGCTCGCGGGTTTCATGGAACAGGGCGCGGGACTCCTCCTCGACGGCGACATTCTCACAGTGAAGGCGCGCAACGACATTTACATTCGCTATCTGAGCGATAACAAGAACGTTATCGCCGAGCTGGCGAGCGAGTATTTCGCGCGCGCGATTCGCGTCGAGCTTTCGACCAACGTCGCGGCCGCTGCTGCCAGCCGTCCTACGATGCCGCTTCAGAGCAACGGTCTTACTCGAGAGTTGCCGAGTGCAGCGGCCTCAGCGTCCACGATTCAGCCGGTGGTCGCAGAGAGCGTCGCTAAAGAGACAGCGCCGTCGAGGCCGATCGAATCGATCAGGGAAATTGCGCCTTCATCACCTGCGATAGAAGCTGCGCGACGCGCCGCGACGCCCGAGGAACGGCAGGCGGTGCTCGCGGATCCGTCGGTGCGAAGAGTGTTCGATACGTTGGACGCGCGGCTGGTGGAATTGAAGATGCCGAATTCCGCGCAGACTTCGGCGAAGGAATCAAAATAATTACAATTGCCGCAGGGGGAAAACCCGCGGCAAGGAGCGACCAGAGTGGCAGAAATAGATTTGTCGGCATTGATGCAACAAGCGCAGGCCCTGCAGGCGCGCATGAAAGAGATGCAGGAAACGGCGTCGTCGAAAACCGTCGAGGCGCAGTCGGGCGGCGGGATGGTGCGCGTAGTGGTGGACGGCACGATGCGCGTGCGCAAAATACAAATCGACGCGGCGATCGTCGCGGCCAACGACAAGTCGATGCTCGAAGACCTGATCCTGGTCGCTATCAACGACGGGATGGCGCGCGCGCAGAAGATGCTCGCCGACGAGATGGGCAAGCTCGGTCCGCTCGGCGGCATGCAGATTCCCGGCTTCGGCATCGAATGACGGAGCGCGCTTGATGGCGGAAAACCTGAAGCGCCAGGACGGACTGCCGCCGGCGATGACGCGGCTGGTCAAGGAGCTGTCGCGCCTGCCGGGAATCGGCGAGAAGACGGCGTCGCGGCTGGCGTTCAACCTGCTCAATCGTCCGCGCGACCAGGTGATCGCGCTGGCCGAGTCGCTGCTCGAAATGAAAGAGCGCGTCGGTCTGTGCTCGGGATGCTTTGGCCTGTCGGACCATCCGCGGTGCCAGATTTGCGACGACGAGGCGCGCGAGCGCGAGGTGATTTGCGTCGTCGAGGGACCGGCGGACCTGATGGCAATCGAGCGCGCGCGCAGTTTTGGCGGCGTGTATCACGTGCTGAACGGAGCGCTCGCGCCGCTGGACGGAATCGGCCCCGACGACATCAAGATGAAGGAACTGATCGCGCGCGTGAGTCCGCCCGCAGTCGTGCGCGAAGTGATAATCGCGACCAACGCAACCGTCGAGGGCGAGGCGACCGCGCTTTATATTGCGCGCGTATTGAAACCGCTCGGCGTTAAGACGACGCGTCTCGCGCGCGGACTTCCAGCGGGCGGCGACCTCGAATACAGCGACTCGGCGACGTTGACCAGCGCACTAAGCGGCCGCCGCGAACTCTAGCAATCGTGTACATAAACTTCGGCCCCTTCTTCAGGTCATTAACTGCAGCGATGCTCGCGATTACTTTGTCGTCATGCGGCGGTCCGTCGAAACCGATGACGCCGGCGGAGCGCGGGCGAATCGTGTACATGACCAATTGCGTGGTTTGTCATAACGCCAATCCCAATCTGGCGGGCAGCCAGGGGCCTCCGATCGCGGGATCGCCGCGCCTCTTGGTTTACGATCGCGTGATGTTTCTCAAGTATCCGCCCGGGTACACGCCCAAGCGGACCACGCATGCGATGCGTGCGCTGCCGCAGTTGGCGAATAGGATTGATGATCTGACTGCGTTTCTGGCGGAAGCGGCGCAGCAACCTAACCCCTAACCCCTTCCCGAGGGGAAGGGGTTAAGGGTTAGGTTATTATATTCAACTCAAATCTCAATAATCTTAATATTAAACTTGACAGAATCAATAATTAGATCAATTCTACGCCTAAATGAGGCCCGTAATTCTTAAATGCCCATCATGCGACGGCAATCTCACCGTCGCCCGCCTCGATTGCCCCGACTGCTCAATCTCGATCGAAGGCGAGTTCACACCGCCTGCGCTGCTCAAACTCACCGGCGCGCAGATCGACTTCGTCGAGGTCTTCATCAAAAACCGCGGCGTCATCCGCGAAGTCGAGCGCGAACTCGGTGTCTCCTATCCGACTGTCCGCGCGCGCCTCGACGACGTCATCACCGCGCTCGGCTACTCGCCGAAGTCCGCGCCCGAAACTTCCACCTCTGACGACAGCGGCTCGCGGCGCCGTTCGGTGCTGGCCGATCTCAAGGACGGCAAACTCACTCCCGACCAAGCCCTCGCCGCACTCAATGAACGCCCGAAGAACGCGTAGATACTGAAAAACAAAAATCGACGGAGGAAATTTGCCATGGCTATCTCGACGCTCGATGGAGTTGAATCAATCCGCATCCTGCGCGCCGCTGGAAATCTGAAAATCATCGGCACCGACCGACCCGCCATTGAAATCGATTCAGGCCCCGCGCCGAGGGTCGCGATCAACGCCGGCGTCGCCGAAGTGACGCTGCGTGGCAACGCCAGCATCGCGGTTCCCAAGGGCGTCACCGTCGAGATCGAAGATCTCAGTGGCAACCTCGATGTCGCCGACCTCGCCGCGCCCTTCGTCGTCACTCGCGTTCGCGGCAATCTCCACGCGCACCGCATCGGCGCCATCTCGATGCGCGATACTGTCAGCGGCAACGTCTCGATCAAGCAAGCCGGCGCGGTGGACGGCCTGAAAATCCGCGGCGCGCTCTCGGTCGAATCCAGTGGCGCGATCACCGTCAGCCACGTCGCCGGAAGTTTCGATTGCCGCGCGATCGACGGCGAAGTCGCGATAGAAAAGATCGCCGGCAGCGCCAACCTGCTCGGCGTGCACGCGCCGTTCATCGCGCGCGTGATCGGCGGACACCTGGAAATCGAAGATGCGGCGCACGTCGAAACCGGCGTGGTCGGCGGCAGGGTGCGCGCCTCGAATCTGTCAGGCGGCCTGCAAATCGGCAAAGTCGGCGGCAAGCTCGCGGCTGATACGGTCGCCGGCGAAATCGCAGTCGGCTTTGTCGGTGGCAACGCGCGCCTCAGTCGCGTCGGCGGCTCGCTCAATCTCGAAGACGTTGGCGGCGCAGTCGATCTCGCGGGTCCTTTTCCCCTCGACAAAACCTGGAGCGTGCGCAGCCGCGGCCGGGTCAACCTTGAAGTGGATGCGACCGCCTCGCTCGAACTCGACGCTTCTGCGGGATGGGGCCGAATCCGCACTTACGGCATCGACGCCGCCGCGCTCAAATGGCTCGACCGCAATCACGTTCACGGTTCGGTCGGCCCAGAGCCGGCCTCGGGCGCGCGCACCAAAATTGCCGTCGAAACTCGCGGCGCCGACGTGATCGTCGCCAGCGCCGACGCCCG
>PMOH01000283.1 GCA_003161515.1 Deltaproteobacteria bacterium | reverse complement strand
TACGACCGGCATCGCTACTGGCTGCCGGCCGGCACGCTCAGCAAAATGCCAAGTGAGTATTTCCGCGAGAACGTTTACACCACCTTCCAGGACGACTACGTAGCGTTCCAGGTGCGGAATCTTTGCAACATCAAACGCCTGATGTGGGCCAGCGATTTCCCGCATAGCGACTCGACCTGGCCGTGGTCGCAGGACGTCATCGCCAAGCACACGGTCGGGATGACCGCGGACGAGAAGAACCTGGTCCTGCACGACAACGTCGCGGAACTGTACCATCTGAGTATCTAGCGGCTATTCAACGCCCGCGACGGATTTTGCCAATTCGAGGCGACTAACCGATGAGGTTAGCCTCCGAACTGGCAAAGGTCTGTCATCTGTGGCTGCGCAACTATCGACAGAGAAAGCAGTGGGCGCGCCCAAGCGGAGAATTCCGCGCGTGACCGCGCTCGATCCTCCGCAAACGCCGGAATCCGATCTGGTCGCGCGCCTCAGGGCTGGCGACGAAGATGCGGCGCACGAATTCTTCGATCGCTACAGCGCGCGCATCCGCCGTTTCATCGCGAACTCGCTCGGCCGCGACGCCGATGAAGCCGACGATATCCTGCAGGAAACTTTTATCTCGCTGGCCGATGCACTGCCCTTTTTTCGCGGCGACAGTTCGTTGTTCACCTTTGCCTGCGCGATCGCACATCGCAAAGTCCTTTCGTTCATCCGAATCAACGCGCGCCGGGCACGGCTGATACGCGCCGCTCCGATAGCTGGAGATGCCAATCCGCAACCCGCGGGCGCGGATCGGGAATTCCGTCACGCCTTAGCCGAGCTCCGGCCCGAGTATCGCGAAGTCTTACTACTGAAGTACGTCGAGGAAGTCGGCGTCTCGGAAATCGCGCGAATATTGCGGCTCAGCGATCATGCGGTGGAATCGCGCCTCGCCCGCGCACGAAAGGCACTCCGCAAAAGCATGAAGGAAGAGTATGGACACTGAAACAACGGAAAAGATTGTCGCGAGAATTAAGTCAGCGGTCGAACCTGCTCGCGAAGTTGACGATCGCGATCTCAGGAACACGTTCGCCGCGCGTCTCAAAACAGTCGCCGCCCGGCCCGAGGTAGTGCCGATCGAGTTCAACGGCCGCCGCCTCGAAGTCCGCCGCGGCGGGACTCTGCTCGGCGCCGCGATGAAGAACGGCGTCAGGCTGATGCACGTCTGCGGCGCCCGAACGCTATGCGCAACCTGTCGCGTGGTGGTCGAGTCGGGCGAAGATAATCTCACCCAAATGAGCGGCGCCGAGAAATTCTCACTCCGCTGGCACCTCTCGATAAGCCCGAAAACGCGACTAGCCTGTCAGGCCCGCGTCAACGGCCCAGTAGAAGTAGAGTCGGTATTCCCGTTGTGCGGAGATCTGCCAAATGGATGAGGGAGTAAGGAAATCTAGATGTCGTGGCCAATAAAACTTCGCGCGATGAGTTTCGCAGTCACCATGGGCGTGACGATCACGGAATCCGTGATGGGCTCTCTGCCGCTCTCCCTCGCGCTGTGGTACTTCAACATCGCCAGCGTCACGACAATCGTGGAAGTCATCATCGTTATCGTCGCAGCTATTTCGCTCTCGATATCCATCTACTCGCACGTGCGGCCGACTGATTTCCCCCGGCGCGCGTCCGGAGAAGGTGTCCTATGAACTCCAACTCTCGCTTGATCGTCGCGCTTCTGTGGATCATGGCCGCGCTCGACATCGTCAACGGAATCGAGATGTTCTTCTTTCCATCGTCGTGGTTTTTCAAACTGGTGCCGGGCGTGCCGGAGACCGGGCCGTACAACATGCACCTCGTGATGGACGGTGGCACGTTCTTCCTGGCGGTCGGCGTGGGACTCGTCGCCGCTGCGCTGAATCCGCGCCGCAATGCGATCGCGGTGGTCGTCGCCGCAGTTGCGGGCGTGATGCATTCCGCGTTGCACATATACTCACATGCCGCGGGCTTGCTCTCGACTGAGCATCTTGTGACCGAGGTACTGGGTATCTACATTCCAGCGGTCTTACTAATCGCGATTAGTATCATTCTGTATAGTCAGTCGGACGAAACTCACATCGCAGCCGCGCGCGCTGCGTAGCCGGAGTTTATTCCAATGCGTATTGAACCGCTCGAACAAAATCAGATGAGCTGGATGCTCAGGCCGTTGACCTCGATGATGACGCGGCGGGTCGGCAAAGTGCTCACTCCCTTCAAGGCGTGGGCGTATCGGCCCGGCATCACGATCTGGATGTCGATGTTCATGCAGTCGATCGACGGTTCCAAGGTCACGCCTGAGACCTTGAAGCGCATGGTCTGTCTGCGCGCCGCGCAGATGATCGGCTGCGTTTTCTGAATAGACATCAACGCTGCCGGTGGCAGCCGAGTCGGACTTAGCGAGGAGAAGCTCGCGGCACTTTCGGAGTACGCTGAAAATCCGCTGTTCACGCCGGCCGAGCGCGCCGCGCTGCGCTATACAGAGGAGATGACGCTCAGCTCGGTTGACGTTCCCGACGACGTCTTCGACGAACTCAAGCGCCATTTCAATACGGAGCAAATCGTCGATCTGACCGCGACTATTGCGCTCGAGAACATGCGCGCGCGCTTCAATCGTGCCCTGCAAATCGAGAGCGACAGCTTTTGCCGACTCCCGACACATCACCCAGCACTCGCATCAGAGGCCTCGCGCAGTCCGGGCGCGACCTAAACTGACCATCAGTGCCGTTTTGGTTCTCATTTCCACATTTTCTCGGCTTGTGCGAGCCTGATAGTATCCTCGACGCTAGTTTGACGGGCCGCAACTCTCTCCCGGCGGCCCGGTTACCCAGATCGGGAGTTGAAAGGCAATCTCACCTTGAAACGATGGTGCGCGACAGCTCTCGTTCCAATCGCACTGATTGCGATTGCGGGATGTTCGCATGGTCCTGCCGATACTTTCGGCGAGCGCGATGCCGTGCCGATTCTCGCGGCCAAGGTTGAACAGAAGACTGTCTCCGATACGATTCGCGCGATCGGGCGGGTCGAGGCTTTCTCGACCGTGGATGTGAAGGCGCAAATCAGCGGTCAGGTCATGCAGGTGCATTTCCGGCAGGGGCAGGACGTCAAGCAGGGCGACCTGCTGTTCACGATCGATCCGCGGCCGTTCGACGCCGCGCTCAGTCAGGCTCAGGCGAACCTCGCCAAGGATCGCGCGCAATACCGGCAAGCCGCGGCCGACGAGCGCCGTTACTCGACTCTGCTCAAGCAGGGCGTCGGATCGCGGCAGCAATACGATCAAGTAGAAGCGACCGCCGGAGCGCTGTCAGCCTCGATGCAAGCCGACGAAGCCGCACTGCAAACCGCGCGATTGAATCTCGAGTACACCGCGATTCGTGCGCCGATCGACGGACGCACGGGCGACCTGCTGGTGCACGCCGGCAACCTGGTAAAGCCCGACGCCGACACTGCGATGGTCGTCATCAACCAGGTGCATCCGGTGTACGTCGCCTTCGCGATTCCCGAGCAGAAGCTGCCCGCCGTTCGCGAGTTCATGGCGGAGCGCAAGCTCGCCGTCCAGGTTTCATTGCCCGAGCAGCAAGGTCCGCTCGAGTCGGGCGAGTTGAGCTTCGTCGATAACAGCGTGGACGCGAAGACCGGCACGATCAATCTCAAGGGCCAGTTCACCAACGCCGACAGCCGCTTGTGGCCCGGCGAGTTCGTCAACACTACGCTCGTACTGCACGAACATCCGGGCGCGATCCTGGTGCCGTCGCAGGCCGTGCAGACGGGTCAGCAGGGTTCGTTCGTTTTCATCGTGCAGCCCGACATGAAGGCCGTGATCAGGCCGGTCGTGATTGGCGAGTCGATCGACAATCAGAC
>PMOH01000443.1 GCA_003161515.1 Deltaproteobacteria bacterium | reverse complement strand
GGCATGATGGATCACACAGAGGAGGATTGGGATTCGGTCGTCGAGACCAATCTCACGTCATGCTTCCTGTTGTCGAAGCTGGCGGCGACGTCGATGATCCCGCGCAAGTCGGGCAAAATTATCAACGTCGCGAGCGTCGGAGGCTACAAAGGCACGCCGATTTATCCCTCTTACGGCGTCAGCAAGGGCGGCCTGCTGCAACTCACGCGATGCCTCGCGATCGAGTTGGCGCCGCACAATATCCAGGTCAATTCGCTCGCGCCCGGCTGGACCACGACCGACATGACCGATTGGATTCGCAATGATCCGAAATACGCGGCCGTGAAAGATGAGATGATCACGCGGACCCCTGCCGGCCGCTTCGCCGAGCCGTCCGAGATGGCGGGAGCGGCGGTATTTCTGGCGTCGCACGCGTCGGATTTCGTCACCGGCGCGGATATTATTGTGGACGGCGGGTTCTTCATCCGCTGAACCAGGACGAGGTGGGTTGAATAATGGCTGCGCCAACAATGTTCGATCTAAGCGGCGAGGTCGCCGTGGTCACCGGCGGCAACGGCGGCATCGGTCGCGGAATTGCGCTCGGCTTTGCCGCAGCCGGCGCGGCGGTCGCGATCCTCGCGCGCAACGACGAAAAGAATCGCGCCGTAGTCGAGGAACTCGAGCAGGCGGGAGTGCCCGCGATGGCGGTGCATCTCGACGTGACGCGGCGCGACGATCTGCGCCCCGCGATGGAACACGTCGAGCGCAAGCTCGGACCGATTTCGATACTCGTCAACAACGCCGGCATCGCGATCATGCGCAGCACGTTGAAGTTCAGGGCCGAAGACTGGGATCGCGTGATCGAAACCAACCTGAACTCCTGCTTTTTCCTCTCGCAGATCGCGGCGCAATCGATGGTGACGCGCAAGCGAGGTAAGATAATCAATATCGCGAGCGAGTATTCGCGCTTCGGCGCGCAGGCCGGAATTCCGTACGCGGCGGCGAAAGGCGCGCTGGTGCAGACGACCAAAACGATGGCGATCGAACTCGCGCCGCACAATATCCAGGTCAACGCGATCGTGCCCGGATGGATCGAGACCGACATGACGGTTGGCGCGCAGACCGGAAAAATGTTCGAAGAAATAATCTTGCGCACGCCGGCCGGTCGCTTCGGCAAGCCCGAGGAAATGGCGGGCGCCGCGATATTTCTCGCCTCGCACGCGTCTGACTTCGTGACGGGATCGATTGTGTACGTCGATGGCGGTTACGCGATCAGATGAGCAACACTGAAAAAGTGCTGGCGACGAAATTCTATGAGCTTGGGGGCGTGCGTGTGCTGGAATGCGTGCCCGATGGGACGAAGCTGCGGAGCTATCAGGATGCCGTCGATCTCATCGGCAAGACGTTTGAAGATCGCGCCACCCTGGTCGTGATCCCCGTCGAATGCCTTGATGATGAATTCTTCCAGTTGAAAACGCGCATAGCGGGCGAGTTGATCCAGAAATTCGTGCAATACCGGCGGCGCCTCGTGATCGTCGGCGACATCTCGCGTCATCTGGCGGAAAGTTCCGCGTTGCGCGCGTTTGTGAACGAGTCGAATCGCGGCAAAGAAGTGTGGTTCCTCGCCAACCGCGACACTCTCGTGCAGCGACTCGCGCAGACGGTTTAACGCGGGCGGCGGCTTGATGCTGGCGGCCGCAGGCTTTCGTTCCAAAGGGGGAAACTGGTGCAAGCGAAATTGAGCGTAGTGTTAGTGGCGGCAACGCTCCTCATTGCGAGCACCGCGCGCCGGTCGTGGAGCTACAACGAGTTCGATTACTTCGACGTATCGATACCTTCGGTCACCATGGTTCCGGGCGAGTCAATTTACGGCATCAACATAAAGACAGAAAGCGCCGTGATCGTTCGGACGAAGGTCCCGCTTGAATGGGATCTTGATGTTGACAACTCAGAGGGCGAGCGTTCCGCACTCAAGGGTTGGGCGATTGTCGGCGCCGCAGCCTCAAATGAAAACGGTGACGGCTACTTTCACAATTTCCTGGAGGTTGCTCGATACAAGCATCCCATTATCCTGACTCGGTTCGAAATGGCCGTGACACTGTCGATTACTAACGACCGGACAGGTGCCGAGAGAAAAGTCCGGCTGCAGCTGAAGCGAATGATCCTGAAGCCTTCGACTGCGCTATAAGCGTGTGCGAACGATGGTGCCTACGTGTGTGTTTAACCCGGACCGCATCGCGGCGTAAGATGCCGCATCATGGCTCGACGCAAACCAGTCTCGTCCGCTGAACCTGTGCGTCATGAGCACGGCTTGCCGGCGCTCAAACCGTTGCGCGTGCTGGTCGCGGGCGAAGTAATTCTCGATCGCTATTTGTGGGGCGACGTCTCGCGAATCTCGCCGGAGGCGCCGATTCCGATTCTGCGCGTGCAGCGCCGCGAGGAGAAGCCGGGCAACGCGGGCTTCGTGATGGCGAATTTGCGCGCTCTCGGCGCCGACGTGAGCGCGCTCAGCGTGGTCGGATCGGATCGCAACGGCAGTCTGCTGCGCGAAATTTGCGCCGATCTCGGAATCGACACGCGCGGGATTCTGATCGATCCCGACCGCCCCACTATCGTAAAGGATCGAATGCTCGGCAGCGTGCAGGCGGCGCATCGCGCGACCCAGCAACTGCTGCGCGTCGATGAAGAAGATCCGACTCCGCTCAAGCCGCCGCGCGAACGCGAGCTGATCGCGCGCATGAAGGCGGAGATTCGCAACTGCGACGGCGTGCTGATTTCGGATATCGACAAGGGAATCCTGACGCCAGTGGTGTTGCGCGCGCTGATCGACGGCGGACGCGCGCGCGGTATCCCGGTGATAGTCGATCCGCGCCGTACCGATGACTTCTCGATTTATCGCGGCGCCACCGCGCTCACGCCCAATCGTCACGAAACCGAAGTCGCAACCGGAATTCGCTTGACCGATCGCGGCGCGTGGCGCAAAGCAGCCGAAACCCTGGTCCGCAAGCTCGGCCTGGAGGCGTGCCTGATAACGCTCGATCGTGACGGGATGTATCTCGCGGAGCGCGGCGGCAAAGATACTTACGTCTCGACGGTGCCGCGCGAAGTTTACGACGTGACGGGCGCGGGCGATGTGGTGCTGAGCGTGTTCGGGATGTTTTCGGTAGCTGGGCTCGGCTTCTCGTCGGCGGCGACGATCGCAAACCTGGCCGCGAGTATCGAGGTGACGCGAATCGGCACCGAAGTGATCACGCGCGAAGATCTCGCGCGCGCGTTGAGTCCCGCGCACGCCAGCTACGAACGCAAAATCCATTCGGCGGACGAACTTAAGGCGGCGCTCGAGCGCGAGCGTCGATCCGGCCGGCGAATCGCTTTCACCAACGGATGCTTCGACTTGCTGCATGCCGGGCATATCCAGAGTCTCGCGTTTGCGCGCGCGCAAGCCGACGTGCTGGTGGTCGGACTCAACAGCGATCGCAGCGTGGCGCAGCTCAAGGGCGATGGGCGTCCGATCTATCCAGCGGCCGAGCGCGCGCGAATCCTGGCCGCGCTCGAAGCGGTCGATTACGTGGTGGTGTTCGAGGAAACGCGCGCCGAAAAGATTATTCGTGCGGTCAAGCCCGACGTTCTGATCAAAGGCGAGGACTGGCGCGGCAAAGAAGTTGACGGGCAGGCGTTTGTCGAGTCGCGCGGAGGACGAGTGGCGCTTGCGCCGTTGCTTGGAGGCCGCTCGACCAGCGCAACTATCGATCGTATGAATTCGCGGACTAGCTCGCGCGCGAAGAAAAACGGCGCGTGATTTGATCGGTGAACTGCTTCAGTTCCGGCAACGCGAGCATCCAGGCGCCGAACATATAGAGGCCGCCGTAAGTCGAAAGGATCACCAGTCCCTGAATGCGCGGGCCGAATCCTTGCATGTGGAGCTTCATGAAGAATCCGACCGCAGCCGCTCCCAGAGCCAGCGACCACAGCTTTGCGAGAAAGGAACGCTCGAGCCCGGTCCATCCGATGCGCTTGTTCAGCGCCGATCGCAGCAGCACAAACTCGACCCATCCCGACACGCCGGCCGAGATAGTCAGTCCCGCGACTCCCCACTTTTGCGCAATCCCGAGCATCGGGGGCAATGGAATCGCGCACAAATATCCTGAGATCACTGTCAGCACGACGCGGATAATCGCAAATCGGAGCGGAGTGCGCGTGTCGAACAGCGCATAGAACGCGGAGTTGTACAAACGGCCCATCGTCGCCGCGAGGAGGCCGACGCCCGACCCTGCGAGCACGGCCCACACGTACACTGCGTCGGCGCGCGTGAATGCGCCGGATTGGTAGATCATCGCGACGATCACGTCGCCAAGAATCAGAAATGCGGCGGACGACGGCACCACCATGAATGCGATTTGGCGCAGACCGCGATTGAGCCGCGTGCGCAGAATCGTGCTCATCTGCTCGGGCATCGCACCAGCCGCGCGCGACATCGCGGGCAATTCCGATGCGGCCACCGAATAGCCGAATAGGCTGATCGGCACCATGTACAGCAACTGCCCGTAGTTGAGTGCGGCGACGGCGCCGGTCGGGAGCAAGCTCGCGAGCACGTTGTCCACGTAAGTGGTCAGATTGATCACACCGCGGCTGACGACCACTGGCGTCAGGTTGTGGAACACCGATCGAAGCGGTGCGGCGACGCGCGCGAAGTCGATGCGATTCTTCCGCAATAGCGCGAGCGTTTGTGGAACCTGCACCGCGATTTGGAGAGCGGAGCCGACCACCGAGGCCCACGAGATCGCGATCGCGAGCCCGTCCTGCGAGCGTCGCGGGCCGTAGTAGAGCAGTGCCGCGATCATCGCGACGTTCCACGCGACCGGCGCTGTGTACGAGACGAAAAATTTATGGTGGCTGTTGAGCACGCCGAGAAACCACGCCGACATCACGAGCAAACCCGCGCCGGGAAACAGGATGCGCACGATCTGAATCGTCAAGTCGCGCTTGTCACCCTCGAAGCCGGGCGCGATCACGTCGATGAGATAGGGCGTCACCAGCACGCCGATCGCGACGAGCACCGTCACCCCGAGCGTCATGATCGCGCCGACGCCCCACGCCAGCATGTCGGCGGTCTCGTTGTCGCCCTCGCCCAGCAATTTTCCGTAAACCGGGATGAACGACGCCGACAGCACGCCCTCACCGAACAGGTTCTGCAGAATATTCGGGATGCGGAAGCCCGCCTTGAAGGCGTCGGCGGTGGCCGAGTCGCCGAGGTAATGCGCGAAGATGCTGTCGCGGACCAGGCCCGCGATGCGGCTGAGCAATACGCCTGCGGCGATGGTGCCGGCGGCGTTCGCGCCGGAACCGCTCGCAGCTGCGCGCGGGCGGCTCGTTTCGATGCGGTCCTGATTGGGTGCTACTTCGGACAAATTCGCCTCTGACGGTGCGAGTATACCGACCGTTTCAAGCGCGTAGTAGCAGGCGTCGAAGGCGCGCTACAATCATCGCGTGAGCTTTTCGCTTTACGTCCATATTCCGTGGTGCCAATCGAAATGCCCGTACTGCGATTTCAATTCGCACGCGGCGGCGTCGTGGCCTGAAGAGCAATACACGCGCGCGCTGATTTCAGAGCTCGAATACCGCGCGAGCACTGCGTCGTATTCAAGTCAACGCATCAAGACGATCTTTTTCGGGGGCGGTACGCCGTCGCTATTCGATCCGAAATCGATCGGCGGGATTATCGACGCTGCCAATCGCATTTGCGGAATCGAAAACGACGCGGAGATAACGCTCGAGGCGAATCCGGGCACGGTGGACCTCGCGAAACTCGCCGGGATGCGCGCGGCGGGCGTCAATCGACTCAGCTTCGGCGCGCAGTCGTTCAATCCGGCGACGCTGAAGTTCCTCGGCCGCATCCACAGCGCCGATGAAACTCGCACGGCGGCAAAGATGGCGCATCGCGCGGGCTTCGACCGGCTCAATCTCGATTTGATCTTCGCGGTTCCGGGTCAGACCGTTGCGGATGTTCTGTTCGATATCGAATCGGTCGCGGCGCTCGAACCGGATCACATCTCGGCATACAACCTGACATTCGAAGAGGGCACCGCTTTTTTCACCGACTTGAAGCGCGGACGAATCAAACAGCTCGCGACCGACGAGCAGGCTGCGATGTATCAAACGGTGCGCGAAGAAATTCCGCGGCGCGGCTACGCAATGTACGAAATTTCGAATTACGCGCCGCCCGGCCATGAGGCGCGTCACAATCTGACGTACTGGCGCGGGGACACGTACCTGGGAATCGGCGCGGGCGCTCATAGTTATGCGGGGGACGGTCGCGGCGGGCGTCGATGGTGGAATGAGAAGCTTCCGGCGCGCTACATCGGCGCGATCGAGGAACGAGCAAACGCAGAAGCAGGCGCCGAATCGATCGACGAGGCCACTGCGCAGAGTGAATTCGTCTTTTTGAATCTGCGGCTGCGCGACGGCTTCGCACTGGCCGATTTTCACGAGCGCTTCGGCCGCAACTTCGAATGCATCTTCGGCGGCGTCGCGACGCCGCTCTTCAAAAACGGTTTGCTTACGCTCCACGGCGGCCGAATCAAGCTCACAGATCGCGGCCTCGAGATGGCCGACTCAGTCTTCGCCGAGTTCGTTTAGGCGGTTCGCGCGATTGTTGCGTCGAGGAGCTCGACGACGCGGGCTGGCGTGGCGAGGCGGATGAAGGCGCCGAGGCGAGGGCCGCGCTCCTGGCCGAGGATCGATCGATACAGCAGCGGAAAAATCTTGCCGGGCTTGTCGTAATTTTCGCGGCCGAGATCGTAAATCTTCTTCTCGATGGCCTCGGCGCTCGCGTCCTGATTTTCGCGCAGGTAGGCCGCGAGAGTTTTCAACTGTGCGCGTTCCACATCCGACGGCGTGTAGATCTTTTTGGTTGGCTCGATGAAATCGCGGTAGAAATTCAGCGCGCATTCCATCAGCGCGCGGCCCATCTTCTCGGTTTCGGGATCGTCCGCAATCGCCGCGTCGTAGCGGACGATATAATTCCAGATGAAATCGCGATCCGAGCTGCCCAGCGCCGCCACCGCATTCATCATCAGGCCGAAGGTCAGCGTCGAGTTGAATCGCTTCGGGGTGGTGCTCTGGATCACAAATTCGAGCACCGATTCGCGGCGTTGTTCTTCGGACGCGGCCGCGTAGGCTCGCAACGCGTCGAGGTATTCGTCCACGTATTGCGGAATCGCTTCGAGGAACAATTTGCGCGCGCGCCGCGGATTGAGCAGCAGGAACATCTTGAGCACTTCGATCGGCGCGTAACGCGTCCACTGATCGACCGTGACGCCGCGCCCAACCGACTTCGAGACCTTGCGGCCCTCCTCGTCGAGAAACATCTCGAACGGAAACCCGAGCGGCGGCTGCGCGCCCATCACGCGGAGAATTTGTCCCGACAGCCGCGCCGAGTCGGTGAGGTCTTTGCCGTACAATTCGTAATCGACCTTGAGCACGTACCATCGCAGCGCCCAATCGACTTTCCACTGCACTTTGGCTTTGCCGCCGAGCACCGACTGCTCGCCGCTGAGACCGCATCCCGACTTGCCGCCCGCGCCCTTCTCGCAGGTGAACTCGATCGATGTGCGGTCGGGGTGATAGGCCGTCACCGCGCGCTCGACGACTTGCCCGCAGTTGGGACAAATCGGCATGAACGGCGACCATCCCGCGCGATTTTCCTCGCGGAGCGTCGGCGCGATGATGGCGATGATCTCGGCGTGCTTGTCGAGGATCAATTTCAAGCCCTCGTCGAAGCGGCCCGACGAATACATCTCGGACGCGCGCGCGAGTTCGTACTCGACTTCGACCGGCGCCAGGAATCCGCCGAGCTGGGCGAGCATGTGATCGGCGAAACTCGCGCAGCATCCGAACGGATCGGGAATTTTCGAAACCGGCACGCCGAGATACCGCGCGACGTCCTCGCGATTGGGCACGTTCTCGGGCACCTTGCGGAGTCCGTCGAGATCGTCGATGAAAACGATCAGCCGCGACGGTCGCGACGGCTCGAGCAGATGGAAAGCCTTGCGCACGAACGAAGGGCGAAGAATCTCGGCCATGGTGCCCAGATGGGGCAATCCCGATGGGCCGAAGCCGCTCTGGAAAATTACCGGACGAGCGGACTCATACGCTGCGACCCGCTCTGCAAGCCGTCGAGCTTCTTCCCGGGGCCATAGTTCCGCCGCCGCCGTAGTGCCCGGTTGCGAATCGGATCTCGATGCGCCAGCCATCCTGAACTTCGTCCTCAGTTACTCTTTGTCGGGATTCTTGCCACGCAGCACGGTCGCGACCGCCTCGTGGATCCAGGGATCGATTTGCAAGTCGCGATT
>PMOH01000486.1 GCA_003161515.1 Deltaproteobacteria bacterium | reverse complement strand
TTTATAAGTGGGGCGGGCCGCCGTGCCCGCCATCGATGCGCGAGCGTCCGCGCTCGCGCTTATCGATGAATGTTAGGAAGAGAGGCGGGCACGGCGGCCCGCCCCACTGACACCAGAAGAATACTCAATCAGTGCCCCTCTCGCTCCAGCGCCTGTGGCGCAAAGAAGGCGTTGTCGACCGTTCCCATGTCGATATACCAGCACTCACGATCCTGCGCGGTCGCACCGGGCATATAGACGACTGAGCTGGCGCCGGTCTGGAGATCCTCGTCCACCAGTCCCAATTGGAACATTCGCTTGTACGGATAGATCGCGACCTTCGCATCGGGCACCGGCCGGTCGCGATAGGTATTGAAAGTCGCGATCGTCTTCCACAGCTTGCCGTCGCGATCGTACTGATCCGATGCCGTGATGAACCATCCTTCCGAGTCGATGTAGAAGATTCGCTTGGGGATCGTCGCATCGCGGCCCGGTTTCGAATCTGCTTCGATCACGTACAGGTGCCGCATCTCCCAGTTCTCGGGACAAATTGTTTTGCCGCCGTCGTACGGGCATTGCACTTCCGGCGAATGCTCGGCGTGCACCGACGCGAGCATCTCCCGCTCGCCCAGGAACCGGTAGTTGAAATCTTCAACCTTGGCCGAGAAGCCGAAATACGAATCAGGATCGAGCGTGTTCGCGTAAGCGCTGGTGCCGCTGCCTCCTCCCATCCCGCCGCCGCCGTAAGCGCCACCTCCGCCCCCGCCAAATCCCGGCAGGGCCCCAATACTGTCCGAGAGCACATCGGCCGATTCGCGGCGCAGCTTGCGCGTCGCCGGATTGTACACCCACACGTTGTCATCGATTTTGGGATCGATATGCCGCTGCCGCACCATCCCGTAGCCGCGCAGCGCCGTCGGTTCCATGAACGGATAGAAGGCGAAGCGATAACGAATACCGCTCGCGACGCCGTCAGGATCGGTCGGTATCGGCGGTACTTCGATCCGCCCGATATTGTTGTAGAACGCAAAGTGGCCCACCGTGTAGTAGCTCAGCGGCTGGCCGGTGGAGCTTTTGTCGAAGCTCGCAACCTCGGGAAAGCGCATGTCGATATCGTCGCTGTAAAGCGGCCGGTAGCTGAAATTCCACATCACCTTGGTCGCCATCTGCGGATCGTTCGGATCGAGCAGCGGAAACGGTTGTCCGGCGACGTAGCCCTTGAGCGTGCCGTCGGGCCGGAGCTGGACCTGGGGCGAGTACTTCTCGGTCGCGGTCTTGAACGGCGGCGGCCAGTCGAGCTTGTCGGTAGGCACGATCCGTAGCTGCATGCCCTCGCGGACCAATATGTAGTTCCCGGGGCTGAGCAGCTCGACCGCCTTGTCCGCGTTGTCCTTGGTGATCACGTCGCCGGGTTTTACCGCCGCTCGCGCAGGCGCCCACCCGCACAGAATTGCCGCCAACAATGTTCCAGCTACGATTCGAGAAGGTAACAGTCGCATTAAGACTCCTTTGCGTAAGCGCGTCGGCGATTACCTTACAACAGTTAGGCCAGCCGCGAAAAGATCTATCTTGATCGGCTAATCGCGCGCTCTCTATGATTAGAACTGCATCGACGAGGTCTCACATGAAGTCACCCGTTTCTAAAATCACCCTGTTCCTGTTCGCAATCTCAACCCTGCTATGCATCGCCACTCGCGGAAATGCTCAGATGCGGCCGATGATGATCCCGCTGACCACCACGATGGTCATCACCAAGCCCGCGCCCGGCGAGATCTACGGCAACAAGCAAGTGGTCACGATGGGCGTCGGCGGCAAGACCTACAAGTTCGTGCTCAACGACGCCTACGTTGACGATCCAAGGGGCATCATCCACTGGCCGGACGTCTGGGAGTTGGTCCGTCAGTACAAGCCGAACTTCAACGTCACCGGCATGGGCGAAGACACGTTCGCGAAAATGCAGCCTGGCGAGACATTGACCGTCCGCGGCATGTTCTCAGGCAACAATCAGACTTACGAAGTAATGGGCACGGAGCCCGGCGGCGGCAATTTCGCCCCTGGCCAGCACTATTAATCGGTCAAAGTGCCGCGCGATTCGGCGGCGATGATCGCTGCGAGTTCCCGCTCGCGGTAATCAAAGATCTGCTTAAGCGACCGCGCAACCAGCAGGTAATACGCGACCTCACCCAGCGGCCACAGCGGCAACGCGTATTCCACGAAATCCTTCACTTCCGTCCTGTTATGGCCGGCGTCACTGAAGGTGTGTCGATGGCGCCATAGAGCGTACGGCCCTTTCTCCTGCACATCGACAAATTTTTTCGGCGCATCAAGGAGTTCAATTCGCGTTCGCCAATGGATCGGCACCCCGTAAAGCCGAATCTGGTAGTCGATCGCGCTGCCGGTCTGAAGCTGCGCGGGTGGTGGTTCAAGAAATTTGAAGGCGAGATATTCCGGCGTGAGCCGCTTCAGATTGCGCGGATCGACGAAAAAATCGAACGTCTCTGCCAATGGCCTCCGCACAATCTGCGTGCGCTCGAGGATATGGGTTTTCATGCGTTCAATTGTTTCGTACGAGCCCTCGTATCGCGACCCCTATCAGTGCTGATTTCGCGGATCGTCAGCCGGATTCACGTACGTGAACGCGAACGGCCCGATCCCGTGCACCTGAACGACCGTAGGTCCTTTCGCCCACGCGAAATGGTGCATGCCGTGCGGCATCGTCACGAATCCCCCCGGCTTCATGATCTGACCCTTGGCCGGATCAAATTGGTCGCCCATGCCTGCGCCAAAAGTACCACTCAATACAGTCACGTTCTCATCAGTCGGATGCCAATGGGGCGGGAGCTTGTAACCGTCAGGCATCTTCAGCCGCAAAGTATAAGATGAGCCATCCTTGAACGGATCCCCGTCAAGTACCGCGGCCTGCGCGCCTTTGGGCACCACCGGCGGCGCCGGTCCCCATTTTATATCCTTGGGTGAGTCGAACAGATGGACGTCCGCTGCAGTCGGAACGGCGTCGTCCCCGGCAGCATGCACGACGGCAGCAAGCGCGAAAAGGAATGTTACGATCAGGCTGAGTTTCAGATTCTTCACAAAGGTATCCTCCCGATGTGAGCGGTACAAAGCCTATTTTCGACCGGCTCAAAAATGACAAAAATTTACGAAAAGTTCCAACCCCCCGAGCCCGACACTGAACAATCGCAAGTTGTGCCGGTATCCGCGCGTAGTGTACCTTTGTAGGCTCAAATCAAGGGAAAAGCGCACAAAATCGAGTAGATGAAAAAACTCACGGGAGCACAAATCGTTATCGAGAGCCTGATCGCCGAAGGCGTCGATGTAATCTTCGGCTATCCCGGCGGCGCCATTCTGCCGACCTACGACGCGCTGCTCGACTCGAAAATCAAGCACGTCCTCGTCCGCCACGAACAGGGCGCGACCCACATGGCCGAGGGCTATGCGCGCGTCAGCGGACGCCCCGGCGTCGTGCTGGTTACCTCCGGCCCCGGCGCGACTAATACCGTCACCGGCATCGCCGACGCCTACATGGATTCCACCCCGATGGTGGTTCTCTCCGGCCAGGTCCCGACCACGATGATCGGCAACGACGCGTTCCAGGAAGCGGACTTCGTCGGCATCACGCGTCCATGCACCAAGCACAATTTCCTCGTCAAGAATGTCAAAGACATCTCACGCATCATCAAGGAAGCGTTTTATATCGCCGGCAGCGGACGCCCGGGCCCGGTCGTCGTCGATCTGCCCAAAGACGTCCAACAGGCGGAGCACGTTTTTCACCTTTCCGAAAAAGTTGAACTGCGCGGCTACAAGCCGACGATTCGCGGCAACCCACGGCAAATCGAACGCGCGATCGAAGCGATCGAGAAAAGTTCGACACCATTGTTCTACGTCGGCGGCGGCGTGCAATGGTCGGGCGCGGCGAACGAATTGCGCGAACTGGTTAAAGGACTGGGTATTCCAATTACCGAGACCCTGATGGGACTGGGATCGTTCCCGGCCTCGGACTCACTACGGCTCGGGATGCTCGGGATGCATGGTTCGTACGGTACCAACACCGCGGTCTGCAACACCGACTGCCTAATCGCAGTCGGCGCGCGCTTCGACGATCGCGTCACCGGCAAGATTTCGCAATTCGCGCCGAAAGCCGAAACGATTATCCATATCGACATCGACCCGTCGTCGATTTCGAAGAACGTCAAGGTCGATATACCTATTGTCGGCGATATCAAGTCAGTACTCACTGACATGCTCACTCAGATCAAAGGCCGCGAGAGTATCGGCCAGCGCCGCGCCGAGTGGACCAAGTGGCATCAGCAGATCCTCCAGTGGCAGAAGGAGAAACCGCTCTACGAGAACGGTCAGCGCGGCGAGTCCGTCTCACCGCTCGACGTTATCGCCGAGATGCACAACATCACCAAGGGCGATTGCATAATAGCCACTGACGTCGGCCAGCATCAGATGTGGGTAGCGCAGATGTTCCCGTTTGAGCATCCGCGCTCGTGGCTGACCTCGGGCGGACTGGGTACCATGGGCTACGGATTGCCGGCTGGAATCGGTGCGACCTTCGCCGCGCCCGACAAGAAAGTAGTAGTAGTCAGTGGCGACGGTTCCATACAGATGAACATCCAGGAACTAGGTACTGCAGTTCAATACAATGTAGATATCAAGGTAATCATTCTGAATAACTACTTCCTCGGAATGGTTCGCCAATGGCAGGAGAAGTTCTACGCCGAACGGTATTCCTACTCCGCAATGTCGGTGCCGAACTTCGTCAAGCTAGCAGACGCATACGGCATGCACGGTTTTAGAATCGAAAAAGCGAAGGACCTGGTCGCCACGATGAAAGAAGCCTTCGCCACCCCCGGCCCGGTCCTGATAGACGTGGTGATCCCAAAGGAAGAAGCCGTGATGCCAATGATCCCCCCAGGCGGCGCAATGTCCGAAATGCTCTTCGCCTGATTGTCTCCTGCGATTGTCCCCCTTCCCTCGAGGGAAGGGGTCAGGGGTTAGGTTGCACGGAGTTCCAAAGTAGCGAGGTGCATCAATGCCGGCACGCGTACCCTACCTGAATCGCGACGATCTTCCCGAATCCGACCGCGTGATCTTCGACAACCTCGCCGCCGAGCGCGGCGGCACCGTCGGCAACATCTTCCGCGCCCTCGCGCACACTCCGAACCTGCTGCGCCGCTTCTGCCAGATAGGCAGCGAGCTCCGCAATAAAACCGCACTCGATCCAAAACTCCGCGAACTCGCAATCTGCACCGTCGGCATGCTCACCGACGCGCAATACGAGTTCGTACACCATTGGAACCTCGCGCGACGCGTCGGCGTCTCTCGCGCGCAACTTGAAGCGCTCGCCGACTGGGAAAAATCCCCGGCGTTCAGCGACAACGAACGCGCCGTGATTCGCTACGCGGTCGAGGCGACCAACAACGTCCGCGTGACCGACGCGACCTGGAACGCGCTGAAGGCATTCCTCGACACTCGCCGCCTGATGGAACTGGTGCAGAACGTCGCCTTCTACAACATGGTCGTCCGCGTGCTGGTCCCAGTCGGCGTCGAGCTCGAGCCCGGCACGACCAAACAGTAGCGCGTGACATGGTCAAGGCGTTCAATTTCTTCAAGCGCAAGCCGGGACTCAGCGTTGACGACTTCCGCAACTACTGGCTGAACGAACACGCCGCGATAATTCGCGCGATCCCCGAGCTGCGTAAGTACGTCGCATCGATCACGCTGCCGTCGGCATATAAGAATCGCGAACCATTGTATGACGGCATCTCGGAGGCATGGTTCGACGACGAAAACGTACTACGCGCGACCGCCAACTCAGCGCCGCGGCGCGCCGCCACTGCGGACGACGCGAACTTCGTCGATATGACGACCACGGGATCGATCATCACCGACGAGGTAATTCAAAAAGATGGAAAGCCAATCGACACCGGGGTGAAGATGTTCTCACTGCTGACACGCAAGCCCGGCAACGACGTAGCAGCCTTCCAGGCCTACTGGCGAACTAATCATGGTCCGCTCGCCGCGAAAATCCCGCAGGTCCGCCGCTACCTCCAATGCCACGTGCGCGCGTCCTCATATGCTGACGGCAACACGCCGCGCTACGACGGCGTCGCCGAACTATGGTTCGACAGTTTCGACGCGGTCCGCGATTCCGGCAACACCGATGAGTACCGCGCAGTAAAAATCGACGAGCCAAAATTCCTCGCGCTGCCGTTTCCATTCCTAATCGCCTTCGAACACAAAATCGTGTGACTCGCCCGCATACAGATTTCTACGAAGAGGGAATCGACCTCTTCAATGAGGGCCGCTTCTTCGAATGCCACGAAGCATGGGAAGAAATCTGGAAGCGCTCTGACGGCGAACTGAAACTTTACTACCAGGGATTGATCCAGGCCGCCGTCGCAATCCTGCACGCCCAGCGCGGAAACCTCGAAGGCGCGCGCTCCCTGTACGAAAAAGCGTCCACCAAGCTCGACCAGCTCCCACCCGAGCACATGGGCCTGGCAGTCGGCGAACTCCGCACCGACCTACGCCAATTTATCGAAACCGCAACCCGCGCCAACGGCAGCATGCTCCCGGCCCCGCGACTGCGCCGGCTCGCAAAATGAGGCGCTTGAATCTGATCAAGGCCTGCAGTTCAGGTCAAATGAACAACGTCGCGGAATTACCTCTCCCGCGGCTGCCGACTTGTCGGCAGCCGCAAACCGGGAGAGGTCGTCCGACGATATTCGTATCGTCGGACGGGCGAGGGCGCTTGCATAACCGCGATGCCGCATTTTCACGCTCGCCCGAGGTGCGATCTCCCCCGGCGCGAAAGGTATATTCATAACGATGCGGACTAAACCCCCGACCGATCCCCTAATTCTCGATCGCGCACGCCGCATGCGACGAGAAATGACTGAAGCTGAGCTCAAGCTCTGGAGGATTCTCCGAAATCGGTCGTTGGTCGGAATCAAGTTCAGACGACAAGTACCAATAGGAAACTATATCGCGGACTTCTGCTGCCTCGACCGTCGATTGATAGTCGAGGTGGACGGCGGTCAGCACGCTGAACTCGAAGTTGCGGACGCATGGCGGAGTCGGTTCCTGAAACAAGAAGGATTTCGTGTCCTGCGATTCTGGAACGACCAAGTGTTAAGTGGTCTGGAATTTGCCGTGACGGAGATCCTTGCCGCTATCAGTGAGGAGGGGCGGGCGCCCTCACCCGTCGCGCAAGACGCGCGACGACCTCTCCCGAAGGGAGAGGTGTAAGGGTAATCTCGTACAAAGTGGTTCGAGATATCCAAAAGAAGGTGGTTTCCGCGATTGAGGCGGCACTGCTGCGAGCAGGCGCGCTCCGCGGCTCATCTATACTCGTCGGGCTTTCTGGCGGCGCTGATTCCGTCGCGCTTACCTGCGCGCTGCTCGACCTTCGCGAGCGACTGGAGTTCCGAATCGTCGCCGCACATCTCAACCATCGAATTCGCGGTGTTGAATCGGATCGCGATGAAGACTTTGTGCGTGCGATGTGCGCGCGCCTTCGACTCGAGTTGATTGTCAAGCGTGCCGACGGCCTCGACCCCTCGATTTCGACTGCGAACCTCGAGGAGCGGGCGCGCGATGCTCGCCGCGAGTTTCTGTTGCGCGTCGCGGATCACGTTCATGCTGATTTCGTGGCGCTGGGACACCATCGCGACGATCAGGCCGAGACCGTGCTAATGCGTTTGCTGCGCGGTAGTGGAGCGGCCGGGATGGCTGCGATGGCCGAACGCGGGCCGGGACGCCTGATTCGTCCGATGTTGTCGATTTCGCGTGCCGAGATTCGTGAATACCTCGAGGCGCGTTCGATTCCCTTCGTTGAAGATTCGTCTAACGCGTCGCTGGACATTTTGCGCAACCGCATTCGCGCCGATCTGCTTCCATTGCTCGAGCGCGACTATGCGCCCGGTTTCAGCGCCCGGCTGGTCGAATTGGCGAGTGAGATGCGCTCGCTCGACGAGCTGGTCAATGCAATTGCGGCGCGCGAGCTCGACGCGATGCGCGTCAGCGGCGGCGCGCTCGACGTGTCGGGCTTCGGCGCGATGAATCGAGCGGTGCAGGCGGTCGCGATTCGCCTGTTTCTCGCCGAGCAGATTGGATCCTTGCGCAAAATCTCGCGCTCACACGTCGAGAGTGTGCTTCATCTTATACTCGAAGGCGGCCCGAGCGACTCGATCGATCTTCCAGGCGGCTGGCGCGCCGAGCGCCAGTACAATTTTCTTCGGTTGAGGAACACGCATGAGCGCGAAGCTGGCCCCGTCAGATTTTCGGTTCCAATCGTCGCGGATGGCGTCACTATCGTCGCCGCGGCAGGCTTCAAGTTCGAGGCTTCGACCATTGCCGCATCGGACGCGTCGATGCCCGCGACATTGTCAGTCGCGATGTTCGACGCCGCCAAAATCGGCGACGCCGGACTGGTCGCCCGCAATTTCCGGAGCGGCGACTGGATCCACCCGATCGGCATGTCTGGCACGCGCAAAGTCCACGACGTCTTCGTTGATCGCAAGCTGCCGCGCGCTCGACGCGAGCGCTTCCCGGTCGTCACGCTCGGCGACGAAATCGCGTGGCTCCCCGGACTGGCGCGCGCCCCCTTCGCACTCGTCACCAACGCTACCGAAACCGTACTGCGCGTTGAGGCGTCTGAAATCGTCGGTTAGCGCATAATACATTGCGTGGTGATCAAGGCGCGTGATACTTTCTTAATGGAATGAACCAGTTTTCTCGCAGTATTGCGCTGTGGCTAGTGCTGGGACTTATGTTCCTGCTGCTGTTCAATATTTTCAGCAGGCAACAGCCCAAAGAACCCGAAATAATTTTCTCCGATTTCCTCAACCAGGTTGAAAAGGGCCAGGTCGCGCAGGCGACGATCCAGGGCAACCTGATTAAGGGCGATACCGTCAGCGGCGACCATTTCAAGGTCAACGCACCCGACTATCCCGATCTCGTCAAAACCCTGCGCGAAAAGGGCGTCAAGATCGCGGCCAAGCCAGCCGAGGGCGACCCGTGGTGGATGGTCGCGCTGGTGCAGTGGTTCCCGGTTATCGTGCTCGCGGCGCTGTGGATTTTCTTCATGCGCCAAATGCAGATCGGCGGCGGCAAAGCGATGTCGTTCGGTAAGAGCCGCGCCAAGCTGCTGACGGAGAACACGCACAAAGTTACCTTCGCCGACGTCGCGGGGATCGATGAGGCAAAGGACGAGCTCGAAGAGATAATTCAATTTTTACGCGACCCCAAGCGCTTCACGCGCCTGGGCGGGCGAATCCCCAAAGGCGTGCTGCTGGTCGGCGCGCCAGGCACTGGAAAAACGCTGCTTGCGCGCGCGATCGCGGGCGAGGCGGGCGTGCCATTTTTTTCGATTTCAGGATCGGACTTCGTCGAGATGTTCGTCGGCGTCGGCGCGTCGCGCGTGCGCGACCTGTTCGTGCAGGGCAAGAAGCACGCCCCCTGCATCATCTTTATAGATGAGATCGACGCGGTCGGACGTCATCGCGGCGCCGGCCTCGGCGGCGGTCATGATGAACGCGAACAGACCCTCAACCAGTTGCTGGTCGAGATGGACGGCTTCGAGGCCAACGAGGGCGTGATCCTGGTGGCGGCGACGAATCGCCCCGACGTGCTCGACCCGGCATTGCTGCGGCCAGGGCGCTTCGACCGGCGCGTGGTGGTGGCGCTGCCCGACGTGAAGGGGCGCGAGGGCATCCTGAAGGTGCATACGCGCAAGGTGCCGCTGGCCGACGACGTTGACGGTAGCAAGCTCGCGCGCTCGACCCCTGGATTCGCGGGCGCTGACCTCGAAAACCTTGTCAACGAGGCCGCGCTGCTCGCGGCGCGCCGCAACAAGGACAAGGTCGAGATGTCGGACTTCGAGCTGGCCAAGGACAAAGTCATGATGGGCGCGGAGCGGCGCTCGATGGTGATGTCGGGCTCGGAGCGCAAAATAATCGCATATCACGAAGGCGGTCACGCGCTCGTCGCGATGCTTCAGCCCGGCGCGGACCCGGTCCACAAAGTTACGATTATCCCGCGCGGGATGGCGCTCGGCGTCACCCAGCAATTGCCGCTGGACGATCGCTACACCTATCCGCGCGACTACCTGGTCACGCGGCTCGCCGTCATGTTCGGCGGGCGCACCGCGGAAGAGATCGTGTTCGGCCAGATGACGACCGGCGCAGGCAACGATATCGAAAAGGCGACCGAGCTCGCGCGCAAGATGGTCTGTGAATGGGGTATGAGCAAGGAGCTCGGCCCGATGACGTTCGGGCGTCGCGAAGAGCAGATCTTCCTTGGCCGCGACATCTCACATCACAAGGATTACTCCGAGCAGACGGCGCTCGAGATCGATCGCGAAGTCCGCAAGATCATCGAAGACTCGTATCAGAAGGCGCGTCA
>PMOH01000260.1:9644-11398 GCA_003161515.1 Deltaproteobacteria bacterium | reverse complement strand
GTCGTGCACTCGGGCGATGACGCTCGACACGCCAAGGAACTAGTCGCCGAAGAGATCGCCAACGCCGTGCTGCACTAACGACTAGTCGTCAGTCGCGGCACGTGGGATCGGGCGCGGCGGAGTAGAATGATCCGCAGCAGGCGGAACGGACGCAGGTCGAGGAACATTCGATACTGCAGGCGCCGCCGAGACGGGAGCAGCGGCCTCGGGATTGGTCACGATCGTCACCGGCGGCAGAGTTTCGCTAGACGCTTGGGCATTTGGCGCGGGCGTCGTCGAGGCTGGCGAGGCGATGGGAGCGCTAACCGACGCTTCATGCTCCTCATATCGGCGCCATGCAAAATTGGCCAGTAAAACAAGCACCGCGACGACCATTACGGCGAATGCGATTCGGCCGGCCGAGCCGGGCTTCTTCTCGACCATCGTGATCTCTTGCGAGATTCGCACCACGTTGGCCTCGGCATGTTGAACGTTGCTGACGAAGCGCGAGGCGATCTCTTCGGCGTCGAGACCGAGGAAGGTCGCGTAGCGGCGTAGAAATGGGACCAGGTAAAGCCGATCCGAAATCATGTCGTAGCTGTCGGTCTCGATCATTTTGAGGTAATGCGCCGGCAGATGAGCTTCGGTCGCGACCTGATCGCGCGTCTTGCCTTTGCGCTCGCGAGCTTCGGTAATAATTTGGCCGAGCGATGGTCCTGCGTCGCCGCCGTTGGCCGCAGAATCTGTAGCCTGAATTTTTGATTTCTTGTCAGCCACGTTTGGTCAAATATCTCACCGGCAAAGCTACAGTCGAACGCGCCCGAATCCAAGTGTCTCGATTCGGTTACCGCTATTTTTTTACAACGGCCTCGACGCAGGCGGCTGCGGCTGGCGGCGGCGCGAGCGCGCCATTGTAAAGCGCGAACTTTTTTCCCTCGCATCCGATGACAACAGGGGCGGGCTTAAGTGAATCGTGGAGCCCCCTTAGATCGCGATCATTCGCGATTAGAACCATGCACCCGCCAGACGACCAGACCTGGCGCAGCCGCGCTTCGGATCCGATGAGATATGGCGACTTGCCTGTCAGCGGCGGCGAAACTTCGGACAGCTCGCCCCAGTACTCGATACGGGTCTCGCGATGGTCCGTGTAGAACGGGAGCGACTGGACGTAGTGGCGATACGAGGCGAGCGCGCAGTCGTCGGCGAGATAGGGGCGAACAGCATTTGCCAAGTTGCGATACGTGGAAATCGAAGACGCGTCTTCACGCAGGCGTGCGGCAAGCGGCACCGACAAGATCATCGCGAGCACGAGTGCGCTGGTAGCGTACGGAACCCGCGACGCCGTGCGCCCGAGCACATACATCGCGATCGCGCCCGCGGCTAGAACGCCACCAATCAGCAATCCGTCGAAGCCCAGTGCGGGATTTATCGGAGCTCGTGAAAGTTCGAAAAATATGAAGACGGCGGCAGCGAGTACGAGATTCGCAATCGCAATGACGGCGAGAAGACGACGGCGACTCGCGTCCTCGAGAGCGCGCAACCGCGCAAGACCGTATCCTGCGACGATTGCCAGCGGCGGCATCGCGGGAAGGATGTAGCTGCCGAGCTTGGAACGGGGAATTGAGAAAAATACGAAGACTACGATGAACCAGATGGCGAGAAAGGTGGTGTCGGCACGGCGCTCAGATGGCAGTGGACCGCTCTGAGAGCCAGTGTCGCTCACACGCATTTCGGACCAACCGAGCGGGACGAAAAAAATCCACGGCCACATTCCA
>PMOH01000260.1:0-9600 GCA_003161515.1 Deltaproteobacteria bacterium | reverse complement strand
GCCGCACCAAACCAGCGGCATCTGCGCGATCTGGCGCAGACGACGTTCGACTGCGAGCCACGTCACTGCGATCGCGCCGCCCAGTAGCAGCGCAATCGGGCCTTTGGCGAGCGTGCCCATCGCGAGCATCGCGGCGGAAATCATCATCCATCGACGAGCGGACGGCCGTGAGAATGAATCGTCGCGGGCGGCGATGTAAAACGCGCCGAGCGCAGCGGTCAGAAAAAATGCGAGCGCGGGATCGAGCGTCGCGAAGCGGGCAAAGCCGAAAAAGAGCGGACTCAGCACAAGCACGCGAGCGGCGAAAAATCCTGAGTATACGCCGAGCATGATCTCAGCCAACGCGGCAGTGATTACGATCTGTCCGATGCTGAAAAGGGCCGCGGGCAATCGCACCGCGAATTCATTCGCGCCGAAAATTTTGATCGATGCGGCGTTCGCCCAATATACGAGCGGTGGCTTTTCGAAATACAACTCGAAATCATCGCGCGGCGTGACGTAGTCGCCCGAGACGACCATCTCGCGCGCGATTTCGGCGTAGCGGCCTTCGTCGGGCTCCCAGAACGCCGGCCGGCCAAGACCGGGAAGATAGAGAATTGCGCCCAGCAGTGCGTAGAGCGTGAGTCGGAGAGGTCGGTTGTCGGCGCGCATCGTCGAAGCAGTCTCGCGAGGCGATCACGCGCGGTCAACTGGGCTATCTTTAATTTTCCGAAGCTGTCTGCAAGAATCACTCACGCGACGGCGGTTTCGAATGAGTTGATTCGCGGTCAGGTCGCGCATGTCCTTGAGCTTCCCCGGCAAAATATCACCGATTAGAAGCACTTCGGCCGCGTCGCGCGCGGAGCGAGGCTTGGTGTCGATCGTGGTGCCGGTATTCAACGAATCGGCGAACTTGCCGTCGCTGTGGGCGCGACTCAAGCCGGTGCTCGACGGACTGGACCGTCCGTGGGAGACGGTTTTTATCGACGACGGATCACACGACGACTCGCTCGGTATCCTGCGCGAAATAGCGGTGGGTGAAGCGGGACGCGTGCGGGTGGTGGAGCTGGCGCGCAACTTCGGGCAGCATTCGGCGATCCTTGCGGGCTTCCGACAATCACGCGGCGACATTGTCGTCACGCTCGACGCGGATTTGCAGAATCCGCCGGAAGAAATTCCGCGGCTGATCGCGGCGATCGACGAAGGCAACGACGTTGTCGGCGGATGGCGCGAGGAACGTCACGACCAGGCGTATCGGCGGTACGCGTCGCGTCTGCACAACCGGCTGACGTCGATGATCGTCGGCGTCCCGATGCACGATTACGGTTGCATGCTGCGCGCGTATCGGCGGCACATCGTCGATACGGTGGTCGAATGCGACGAGAAGGCGGCGTTCGTGCCGGCGCTCGCGAATTCATTCGCCAAGCGCGTCGCGGAGATCCCGGTCGGCCACGACGATCGCGCCAGTGGCAGTTCCAAGTACAATCTTTTTTCGCTGGCCAAGCTCAGTCTCAACCTGATTACCGGATTTTCCCTGGCGCCGATCCAGCTGCTGAGCGTGACCGGAATCGGAATCTCGCTGCTGGCCGTGACGATGGCGGTGGTCCTCCTCGGGCATCGGCTGATTTATGGCCCCCAGGAGGAAGGCGCGCTGTGGACGCTGTTCGCGGTGCTGTTTTTTTTCATCGGGATGATATTCCTGGCGCTCGGACTGATCGGCGAATACGCCGGACGTATCTACATAGAAGTGCGCCGGCGCCCCACGTACATCGTGCGCGCTGTTCATGGCGTTGACGGCAAGCCGGCAGATTCGCAAACCGACTAACGAGCAATCGTGGAGTCTGTGAAATCGGCTCGATGCGTGCTGTTCGCGTACCATGAGATGGGCCACGCCTGCATGGAGGCGATCCTGAAAATGGGCGCGCCGATAACGGCACTGTTTACGCATCGCGACGATCCGCACGAGGAAATTTGGTGGTCGTCGTGCGCGGAGCTCGCTGCGCGCCACCGCATCCCGGTGCATATAGATGAGAGTGTCGAGACAGCGGCCGCGAACATCGGCGCGCTTGAGCCGTCGATAATCTATTCTTTCTCCTATCGGCACCTGATTCCCGAGAACGTGCTGGCGCTGGCGTCGCTCGGGGCATTCAATCTGCATCCGTCGTTACTGCCGGCCTATCGGGGACGTGCGCCGGTGAACTGGGTGCTCGTGAATGGAGAACGCGAGACCGGCGTCACGCTGCATCACATGGTCGCGCGCGCGGACGCCGGCGATATTGTCGGGCAGCGTGCAGTTGCTATCGACGACAGTGACAATGCGCTGACGTTGTACCGTAAGCTGGTGCCGTTGGGCGTCGAGCTAGTCGATGAGCTGCATCCGAAGATTGTCGCGGGCATAGCGCCGCGGCGGAAGATGGATATCTCGAAGGGCAGCTATTTCGGGCGAAGAAAGCCGGAGGACGGGCGGATAGACTGGCGATGGCCCGCGCGACGGATTTTCAATCTCGTGCGCGCCGTGACGCATCCGTATCCAGGCGCGTTCTGTTTCGTTGGCGGTCGAAAGCTGATGGTATGGGCAGCGAAAATTGGCGCGGAAACGGGAACGCTCGCGCCGCCGGGGGAGGTCGTACGCGAAGCGGCGGACGGCGCGCTTGAAGTAGCGGCAGGCGAGGGCAGCGTGATTGTGAAGGTCGCGCAGTTCGAGGGCGGGGTCGAAGGAAACGCGCGCGATGCTCTTTCACAAGCGGGGCGCGTCAAAGATACTATTCAATTCGATTAGTTTCTCGGAGGTCACATGCGGGTTCTGATAACCGGCGGCGCCGGATTTCTCGGATCACACCTTTCGGATGCGTTCATCGCGCGCGGCGACGAGGTCTTTGTGCTCGACACCGGATCGATCGCCAAGGTGCGTCACATACTGAACAATCCGCGTTTTCATTACGTGCACGATTCGGTGTTCAACGTCGAGTTGATCGATAGTCTCGTCTCGAAGGTCGATCTAATTTACCATCTCGCGGCGGTGGTCGGCGTCGAACACTACGTCGCCGATCCTTATGAGACGCTGAACGTTAACGTGAACGGGACGCAGAACGTGCTGAAGGCGGCGTACAAGCACAACACGCGACTCGTGTTCAGCTCGACTTCCGAAGTTTACGGACGCAATCCGAAGGTGCCGTGGCGCGAGGACGACGATCGCGTGCTCGGCGCGACCAGCATCGACCGCTGGTGCTACTCGACCTCGAAGGCGGTCGGCGAGCATTTCTGTTTTGCGTATCACAAGCTCGGCCTGCCGGTGACGGTCGTGCGCTACTTCAACGCGTACGGTCCGCGGCTCGACAAGGTCGATGTCGGCCGGCTGTTTACGATCTTCATGGGGCAACTG
Organism: Deltaproteobacteria bacterium; assembly: GCA_003161515.1. Classification (GTDB taxonomy): domain Bacteria; phylum Desulfobacterota; class Binatia; order Binatales; family Binataceae; genus Binatus. Next base: position 6,239 of record PMOH01000260.1, on the reverse strand, counting down.
CTGCGTGGCGCGGACTTGACCGTGGTTGGCGACGGCTTGCAGACGCGATGCTTCACCTACGTGACCGACGCGATCGAGGCGACGGTGCAGGCGGGAGTGAATCCTGAGGCCGATGGGCAGGCGATAAATATCGGGGTCGATGTCGAGACGACGGTGCTCGAGTTTGCCAAGCTGATGATCGAATTGTTCGGGCCAACCAAGTCGAAAATCAAGTTCGTGTCGCAGGAAGAGGTGTACGGCAACAGCTACGAGGACATTCCGCGGCGCGTTCCCGATAACACCAAAATGCGCACGCTGCTGAAGGTCACGCCGAAAGTGAATCTGCGCGAGGGCGTGAAAATCTCGATGGACTGGTTCCGCAAGGAGATGGCCGCTTAGACGCGCAGTCATTCCCGGCGTGGAAGTCGCACTAAAGATCGACGTCGATACCCATCAGGGGCTCGAACTCGGAGTACCGCGGCTGGCGTCGATGCTCGAGCGCGAGGGCGTCGCGGCCAGCTTCTATATATCGATGGGGCCGGACAATTCGGGGCGCGCAATCCTGCGCGTGTTTCGAAATCGCGGATTCCTGTCGAAGATGTTTCGGACCAAGGCAGTCTCGATGTACGGCGCGCGCACGATTCTCTCGGGTACGATGCTACCTTCGCGGCCGATCGCGCTGTCGTTCCCGAACATTATTCGCGACCTGAAAACGCGCGGCTTCGAGGTTGGCGTGCACGGCTACGATCACGTGCGATGGCAGGATCACCTCGATGACATCGGCGAGACTGGCGTGCGCAACGAACTCGAAGACGCGTTCGAGGCATACCGCGCGATTGTTGGTGAACCGTCGAAGAGTTTCGCGGCACCCGGCTGGCGCACCAACAATGCGGCGATGCTCGCGCTGGACGCGATGGGCCTGGAGTATCGCAGCGACACGCGGGGAATCGCGCCGTATCGATGCGTCGTAGAAGGACGGGTTCTCGCGACGCCTGAGATTCCAACGACGCTGCCGACGCTCGACGAGGTGATGGGGCGTCGCGATTTATCCGATGACAGCGCGGTCCGCGATTTCTATCTCGGCTTGTGCAAGCCCGACGCGCTCAATGTGCATACGATCCACGCCGAGACCGAAGGGATGAGTCAGCTGGAGAACTTCACCGCGCTGGTCCGTGCGCTCAAGGAGCGGGGTGCAACCTTCGTGCAATTGCGCGAAGTCAGTTGGCGGCTGAATCGCGCCGAGCTGCCGGTATGCGAAGTCATTCGTACGACGCTGCCGGGCAGGGCGGGGTGGATATCGTCGCAAGGCCCGGCGCGCACTTCGTCCGAATGACGAATCGGCGGGGGTGTGTTATACCCCGGGGACAACTTAACCGCAGAGGTTCCCCGTAATGCCGACGCAAAACCATTTCGCTGACAGTCCACGTGAAGTTGGCCTCGATCCTGAAAAAGTCGAAGCGCTGTTCAATCGTGCCGAACGCGAAGTTAAAGATGGCTTGCTGCCATCGACGCAGATCGCGATCGCCCGCAACGGCAAAATCGGCGCGATGCGCACGGTTGGCCGCGCAGTCCAGGGTGGAACTGAAAAGCCAGCGACCAACGACACGCTCTACACGATCTTCTCGTGCACCAAGGCGATCATGTCGGCGGCGTCGTGGATTCTGATCGGCGAAGGCAAGCTGAAAGCCAGCGAGCGCGTCGCGGAGATCATTCCCGAGTTCGGGACTAACGGCAAAGACACGATGACCGTCGAGCAGGTCCTGCTCCACGTCGGCGGATTTCCGAACGCGCCGTATCCGCAGGACGAGTGGCTGGACAAGAGCAAGCGGCTCGAGCGATTCGCGAAGTGGCGGCTCGAATGGCCGGTCGGCAGCAAGTTCGAATACCATCCGACGTCGGGATTCTGGGCGATCGCGGAGATAATCGAACGTCGCACCGGCAAGGACTTTCGTCAGTTCGTGCACGAGCGGATTTCGACGCCGCTCGGACTCCCCGAACTGCGCGTCGGATTGCCGCGCGAATATCAAAATCGACATGCACAGCTTTGCTACGTCGGCGAGCCGTTGTCGGATGAGGAGCGCAAGAAACTCGGCCTGCCCGCGATGCCGGAAACCGAAGTTACCGAAGATGCGATTCTAGGCTTCAACCGGCCCAACTTGATGGAAGCAGGTGTGCCGGGCGGCGGCGGAGTGATGACGTCGGGCGACCTCGCGCTGTTCTACCAGGGACTTCTGCACAATCGCAGCGTCGATGGCGCGCCACTCATCAAGCCCGAGGCGCTGAAGGACGCACTGCGCGTGCGGTCAGGCGATTACAAGGATCCGATCTTCGGCGTCAAGTGCAACCGCGCGCTGGGAGTCGTCGTGGCTGGTGGCGACGGCCTCGCGAATTATCGCGGCTTCGGCAAGACCAACTCAGCGCTGGCTTTCGGTCACGGCGGCGCGGGCGGACAAATCGGATGGGCCGATCCAGCGACCGGGATTTCGATCGGCTATACGACCAACGGCTTCGACCGCAACGACGTGCGACTCGGCCGCCGCGGCGTCGGAATCTCGAGCCTCGCAGCGGTGTGCGCGGCGTAGGGAGTACCGAGAGCTAGTCGGCGAACGGGTTGCTCACTACGATCGTTGCTTCGCGCTCTTTGCCGACGCCGATCATCGCGATCGGTACGCCAACCAGTTCGCTGATTCTCTCGACGTAGCGGCGCACGCTCGAGGGCAATTCAGCCAGCGTGCGCGCGCCGGCTGGACTCTCGCTCCATCCCGGCATCTCTTCGAAAATCGGTTTGGCGTTGATAAGCATCCGATGTGACGGCGGCATGTCGTCGTAGCGCTTGCCCTTCACGACATAGCCGACGCAAATCTTGATCGGATCGATCCCGGTCAAAACGTCGAGCTTGGTTAGAGCAAGCGCCCACATCCCGTTGACGCGAGCCGTGTAACGCGCGAGCACACTGTCGAACCATCCGATACGCCGCGGACGTCCAGTGGCGGCGCCGAACTCGTCGCCTTCTTCCCGCAGCGAATCGGCGAGATAGCCGGTGAACTCGCTCGGAAATGGACCCGCGCCGACGCGCGTCGTATAGCCCTTACTGATACCGAGCACCGCTTCGAGGTTGCCTGGCCCGATGCCGGTGCCGCTGAACACCGCGCTCGCGACGCAACTCGACGAGGTCACGTACGGATAGGTGCCGTGATCGATATCGAGCATCGTGCCGTGGGCGCCCTCGAACAGCACGCGCTTGCCGGAATCGATCGCCTCGCTGACGAACGCGCCCGCGTCGCACAGATACGGGAGCAGCCGGCGCCGCGCTTTTTTCATCGCATCGATCGTTTCGTCGGCCTTGATCGGCTTCGTTTTGAGCAACGCTTTCAGATAGGCGTTTTTCTCGCCGATGTTGCGGCGGAGCTTCTCCTCGAAGAATTTGAAATCGAGCAAGTCTTCGAACCGCAACCCCACCCGAGCCATCTTGTCCTCGTAGGCGGGTCCGATCCCGAATCCAGTGGTGCCGATCGCGCGCTTGCCCAGCCGCGCTTCGCGCGCGCGATCGATCGCCAGATGATACGGCATCACCATGTGCGCTTCGTAACTGATCTTGAACAGACTGTCGTCGGCGAGATGCCCGCTGCGCTTGAGCTCCGCGATTTCGCCGAGCAGCGCGATCGGATTGACCACCAGGCCGTTGCCTATTACGCAAGCCTTGCCAGGATGGAGCGCGCCGGCGGGCACCAGTCGCAGCACAAACTTCTTGCCGCCGACCACCAGCGTGTGCGCCGCGTTGTTTCCGCCCTGGAAGCGGACGATCACGTCGGCGTCGGCCGCCAGCATATCGACGATCTTGCCCTTGCCTTCATCGCCCCACTGCGTGCCGACCACGGCAACTGTCTTCATCGTTTTCCCCCGACCGGCATCGATTTTGCCGATCTCCGCGCGCACCTATCGGGTCGAAATTTTCGATGCGCAAATAAATTCAGAGCTTGAGCAGCGACGCCGCCGTAATTGCAGGCAGAGTCTTGAGCTTGTCGAGGACGGCGCCAGGCACCGGTTCGTCCACTTCGAAAATGCTGAGCGCGGTTCCGCCCACGCGATCGCGGCCGAGCTCGAGACCCCCGATATTTATTCCGGCCTGCCCCAGCATCGTGCCTACCGCGCCGACCACGCCGGGCACGTCGCGATTGTGCAGCATTAGAAAATAGCCTTCGGGCACGGCCTCGACGCGGTAGCCGTCGATCCTCGTCAGCCGCAGCGCGCGATTTCCCAGCACTGCCCCGGAGACTTCATGCTCACCGGCGCCGGTGCGGACCCTCAGCGTCAGCGTGTTCACGTAGTCGGTCACTTCGCGCGAGCGCGTTTCGATGATGCTGATTCCGCGTTCGCGCGCGATGAACGGCGCGTTGACGTAGTTCAAATCTTCGTCGAGAAAGCCGCTCATCAAGCCCTTCAGAACGGCCGCGGTGATCGCGTCGGGCTTGAGATTCGCCGCTTCACCGCCAAACGCGAGCGTCAGCTCAGTGGGAGCGTCGGTGATCAGTTGCGCCGCGAGTCGGCCGAGCTTTTCACCAAGCGTGAGATGCGGCCCAAGAATTTCCAGCTCTTTGGTCGATAGCGCCGGGATGTTGACGGCCTGCCGAATCGTGCCGTCGATCAGAAACTCGGCGACCTGATGCGCGATATCGACCGAGACCTGGACTTGCGCCTCGTCGGTGGCGGCACCGAGATGCGGCGTCGCGATCACGGAATCGAGATGGAGCAGCGGATGGTCGGCGGGCGGCGGCTCCTCGACGAACACGTCGAGCGCGGCTCCCGCTACCTTGCCGGATTTCAGCGCGTCGACGAGCGCAGCTTCATCAACGATTCCGCCGCGCGCACAATTTATGATCCGCACTCCCTTCTTCATCTTCGCGAACGCAGCCGCGCCGACGATGCCCCTGGTGTCGTCGGTCAGCGGAGTGTGCACAGTGATGAAGTCGGCCTGCGTGAAAAGCTCGTCGAGGCTGACCAGCTGAACGCCGACGCGACTGGCAGCATCAGCGGTCAGAATTGGATCGTAGCCGATCACTTTCATCTTGAGACCGATCGCGCGGTCCGCGACGATACGCCCGATGTTACCGAGGCCAACGACGCCGAGCGTCTTGTTGCACACCTCGGTGCCGGTGAATTTGCTGCGATCCCATTTTCCCGCATGAATCGACGCGTTGGCGGCCGGGATATGCCGCGCCAACGCCATCATCATCGTGACCGCGTGCTCGGCAGTTGTGACGCTGTTGCCGGTCGGGCTGTTCATCACGACGATTCCGCGACGCGTTGCCGCTTCGATATCGACGTTGTCAACCCCGACGCCCGCTCGTCCGATCACTTTGAGCGACGTGGCAGCGTCGATTACTTCGCGGGTGACGCGGGTGCCGCTGCGAATCAGTAGCGCGTCGTAGGGCGCAATTATTTTCGCCAACTCTTCCGGCTTGAGTCCGGTCTTGACGTCAATCTGCAATTGCGGGAAGCGCTTGAGGACTTCGATCCCCTGCGCCGCAAGCGAGTCGCTTAGAAGGACGCGGAAAGTTTCCGCCATTGTGATTTCAGACGCTCCGTGCCAGGCGCGCCTGAACCGCGGCGACGCCGGCGCCAAGGTGAATGTTTGCGCCGATGTGTTTGAGTCCCATCTCGAGCGCGCTGACCGCGATGAGCGTATCGAACGGGCTCAGATGACCCATGTGTCCGATGCGCACGAGCTTGCCCTTCATCTGATCCTGTCCGCCCTGCACCGACACCCCGAGGCTATCGCGCAGGAACTTGACCAGCTTGCCGCCGTCGAGACCGTCGGGGATCAGGATTCCGGTGACGCCGGGAGCGGGGTTGTCGGGCGACAGCAATTTCAGGCCGAGTGCGGACGCAGCGTCGCGAGTCGCCTCGGCCATCAGCGCGTGACGCGCATAAACCTGCGGCAGGCCTTCTGCGTGAATCAGTTCGAGCGATTTGTTGAGGCCGAAGATCAACGAGACCGCCGCGGTCCATGCGGTGGTGTGCTCGTCGCGCTGCGCCTTCAACTCCTTGAGCAAATCAAAATAGAAGCGCGGCGTCTTGTTCGTCTTCGCAACATCTATCGCGCGCGCCGACAGCGCGACCATACCGAGACCCGGCGGCAGCATGAGTGCTTTCTGGCTGCCGGTGACGAACGCGTCGACGCCCCACGCATCCATCTTCTGTTCGAAGACGCCGACGGAAGTGATCCCATCGACGATTAGCATCGCGCCGCGCTTGCGGGT